>DATIWS010000195.1:0-7733 GCA_035519275.1 Acidocella sp.
CCTGCGCCGCAGCGCCACCGCCGAGGAAATCCGCGTGCGCTGGAAGCAACTCGTGCGCGAACATCACCCGGATGTGCTGGCCTCGCAGGGGGCGTCGCAAGCGCGGATCAAGCTGGCCTCGGAGAAGGCGGCGCGGATCAATGCCGCCTACGATGCCATCAAGCGCGAGCGGAGGCTCTAGAATGTTCCAGAATTTCCAGGTGTTTCTCGCGGCGGCGCTGGTGCTGGCGCTGCTGCCGGGGCCGAGCATTTTCTACGTGAGCACCCGCAGTCTGGCGGCCGGGCGGCTGGAGGGGCTGGCCTCTGGCGCCGGGACGGGGATTGGCGGCATGGTGCATGTCGCCGCCGGGGCGTTGGGCGTTTCGGCCATTGTGCTGGCCAGCGCCAAGCTGTTCGCGCTGATGAAGCTGGCTGGGGCGGCGTATCTGGTGTGGATGGGCATCGGCATGATCCGAAGCGCGCGGCGGGATGCCGCGATGCTGCAGGCGGTGGAGGTGCTGCCCGCCAATCCACGCCGGGCGGTGGTGGATGGTATCTTCGTCGAGGCGCTGAACCCCAAGACGGCGGCGTTTTTCCTCGCCTTCCTGCCGCAATTCGTCGATCTTTCGCGCGGACATGTGGCGCTGCAATTCGCCGTGCTGGGGCTGGTTTCGGTGGCGCTGAACACCAGCGCGGACCTCGCGGTGGCGCTGGCGGCGGGGGCGGTGCGCGGGTCCTTGTCCGGGCGCGGGGAGATGATCGCGCGGGTGCGCCAAGGGGCGGGCGGGCTGATGCTCGCCCTGGGGCTGGACCTGTTGCTGACAAGGAGGCTGGCGGCATGATTCTACGGCCCTCACCGAATTTCGACGAGCGCGATGCGGCGGTGGAATTCCTCGTGCTGCACTACACGGGCATGCCCACGGCGCAGTCGGCGATCGATTTGCTGCGCTCGCCGGAGGCCAAGGTGTCCTCGCATTACGTGGTGGATGAGGACGGCGCGGTGTACTGCCTGGTGCCCGAGGAAAAGCGTGCCTGGCACGCCGGCATCTCCTGCTGGCGCGGGCACAGGATGCTGAATGGTGCCTCGGTCGGGATCGAGATCGTCAACCCTGGGCATGAATGGGGCTACAGGCCGTTCCCGGCGGCGCAGATGGACGCGGTGCGCGAGCTGTGCCTGGGCATAATCTCCCGCCACTCCATTCCTGCGCGCAATGTGGTGGCGCATTCGGACATCGCCCCCAACCGCAAGCAGGACCCGGGCGAGTTGTTCGACTGGAAGGGGCTGGCGAAAGCAGGCATCGGCGTATGGACGGATGAATTTGCCTCGCCCGGTAATGTGCGGGCGGACCTCGCCGCCATTGGCTACGATGTGAGCCTGCCGGAACGTGATGTGGTGTTGGCGTTCCAGAGGCATTTTTTGCCGCAAAATCTGAGTGGCGTCGTGGACTTCTCAACCGGGGGGCGGGCCGCCGCGCTGCGTGCGCTGGTTGACCGCGCCTAAGCGCCGGGAGTAGGGAGGGCGTTCCAGACGGTTGGACGGCCGCCTGTGGGAAACCACGGGAGGAAAGTCCGGGCTCCACGGAAATACGGTGCCGGCTAACAGCCGGCGGGGGCGACCCCAGGGACAGTGCCACAGAAACATACCGCCTTCGGGTTCGCCCAAGGTAAGGGTGAAATGGTGCGGTAAGAGCGCACCGCCTCTCTGGTAACAGCGAGGGCAGGGTAAACCCCACCGGGAGCAAGACCGAATAGGGGCGGCCGGCGCCGTGCGCGAGCATGGGCGCGGAACGATTTCCGGTTCGCCGCCCGGGTTGGTTGCGTGAGGCGGGCGGTAACGTCCGCCCCAGATGAATGGCCGTCCAGCACCCGCGCGGTGTGGACAGAACCCGGCTTATAGACCGTCTGGATTTTCCCGCTTTGTTCCGGCCAAATTTTTTGGATCGGTAGCGAAATTGATTTACCGCAGTTTCGCGCGCCCAAAGCTTGAACAAAAAGCGAACATAATTGCAAAAGCACACTGATTCCGCCGATGAGATTCGTTCCGATTCGCGTGCGAGTTATTCGCAAATCTCTTTGACGGGGGGAAGCGCGCCATGCTAGTGGGAAGGAAACCCACGATTTCCCATAAAGTGGTGGAAGGCCTCGCGTTTAACCCCAATGAAGCGACTTTTCGGCAGCCACGAGAATAAGCTGGATGCGAAGGGACGGGTCTCCGTCCCGGCGGCGTTCCGCAACGTGTGGAAGGCCGCGCCGGAAATGACGCTGGTGCTGCGGCCCTCGCTGCTGGATGGCTGCGTGGAGGCCTGGCCGCTGCCAGATTACGCCAAGTTCCAGGAGAAGGTGGATGCGCTGGCCGAGACCGACCCGGAGCATTACGCGCTGGCCAGCGTGGTTTACAGCCAGGCGGCTGAGGTGGAGCTGGACGCGCAGGGGCGGATCATGATCCCGGCGCATCTCGCGGCGCGCGCGAGCCTGGCCGATGCCGTGTATTTCCTTGGTCGTGGCGACCATTTCCACATCTGGGAACCGGAGGCTGGGCGGGCGTTCCTTGAAGCCTCCTGCGCCGCGGCACCGAAAATCGCCTTCGGAGTGCCGGCGCGATGACAGAATTTTCACACATTCCGGTTCTACGTGCCGAGGCTGTGACGATGCTGCAGCCGCGCGATGGCGGCGTTTATCTGGATGGGACTTTTGGTGGCGGCGGCTATGCCAAGGCAATTCTCGACGCGGCGGATTGCAAGCTCTTCGCCATCGACCGCGACCCGGCCGCAGTGGCGCGCGGGCGCGAGCTGGCGCGCGTATATCCTGGTCGATTCGAGATTTGTGAAGGCAGGATCAGCAATATTTCAGAGTTGCTGGCGGAGCGTGAGGTTTTTGCGCTCGACGGCGCGGTGTTCGATCTTGGAGTTTCCTCGTACCAGATCGACGATCCGGAGCGCGGCTTTTCTTTTCGCCATGACGGGCCTTTGAACATGCAAATGGGCAGCAGCGAAATGAATGCCGAGCGGCTTGTTAACTTTTGCCCCGAATCCGAACTGGCGGATATTCTTTTCGAGTTCGGAGAGGAAAAAGCCGCCCGCAGGGTGGCGAAGGCCATCGTCGAGCGGCGGAAGGTACAAAAATTCACAACGACGGCGGATCTGGCTGGCGTGATACGGAGTGTCGTGAGACCGGACAAATCTGGGCTGGATCCGGCGACACGAAGCTTTCAGGCGCTGCGCATTGCCGTCAACGAGGAGCTTACGGATGTCGAGGCGGCGCTGGAGCAGGCGGCGGCGATGCTGAAGCCAGGCGGGCGGCTGGTCGTGGTGAGCTTCCACTCCCTGGAAGACCGGATCGTGAAGCAGTTTTTCGCGGCTGGCGCCGGGCGGCTGCCGGGTGCCTCGCGCCATGACCCGGCCGGGCTGCTGGCCCAGGCCAAACCCCGCTTCACCCTCGTAACGAAGACGCCGGTCACTCCCGGCGCGGCGGAACTCAACGCTAACCCCCGCGCACGCAGTGCCAAGCTGCGCGCCATGGAAAGGCTCGCGGCATGATCGTACGGCCATTCACCCTTATCAGCGGCATGATGTTCGCGCTCTCCGGCGCGTATCTGTTCATGGTCAAGCACCATAGCGAGGCGCTGGACGACCAGCTCTCCCAGGTGACGCAGGCGACGCGCCAGGATGAGCAGAGCATCCGGGTGCTGCAGGCGCAGTGGGCGCTGGAGGCGGACCCGTCGCGCGTTGCCTCGCTGGCGGCGCAGTTCACCGGGCTGCAGCCGATGAAGCCAGGGCAGCTGACGACGCTGGCCAGCCTGGGCAGCACGCTGCCGGCGCCGGGCAGCCAGCCGCCGGGAGCCAACCCCGCCGACCCGGTGCCCGTCATGCCGCAGCTGGCACAGGCGGCTCCTGCTTCAGTTCCCGCTCCCGCCTCCGCGCCTGCCTCTCAGGCGCCGGTGGCTGTGGCCTCCGCCGCCCCTGTTGCCAAGCCAGCGCCCAGCCCGGCCGCGCCGGTGCGGCTGGCTTCCGCCAACGCGGCTGCTGTTGCCGCATCAGTGCCGAAGCCCGCGGTCGTCAGGCACACGCAGCAGCAGCGCGTGGCCGGCGCCGAGAACGTGGCGCACCACATTGCGCACCGCCCTGGGCATGTGCTGCATGAGGAGGGCGGCTCGGCCCTGTATGTGGCCGCTGCCGCGCCCGTGACGCGTGCCCAGCCGATCGGCGCGCAGGTGATGTCCGTAAGGGCCGTGGCCAGCGCCGCGCCGGCCCCGATGCCGATCGATAATGGAGGCTCCCTGCTCGGCATGGCCCAGGGGGGCACCAATTGACATTGACTTTCGGGCCGGACCAGCCGCCGCCCTCGCGGCGGAAGGGTGCGCCCGCCCGCGGCGGCGCCGTGCCGCTGATGGAGCATGTGCGGGTCACGGCGCCGGACCTCGGCCAGCGCCGCGTGCTGGACCAGGCGCGCGGACGGATGGTGATCGCCGCACTGCTGTTCCTCGGGCTCTATGGCGTGCTGGCGGCCAAGCTCGCGTGGTCCACAGTGGTGCGCCCGCTGCTGCCGAGTGCTGCGCAGATCGCCGCCATGCAGCCGCAACTGGACATGACCCCGCCGCCGCCGTCGCGCGCGGATATCACCGACCGTAACGGCACCATCCTGGCCGTTTCGCTGCCCGGCGCGCAGCTCTATGCCGACCCGCAGCAGGTACCTGACCCACAGGCGGCGGCGCAGATGTTGGCCAACGCCATGCCGGGCATCAATGTGGCGGATACGGCGAAGCGGCTCGGCGCAGGGGTGCCGGTGGAGAAGCGCAAGGAATTCGTCTATCTTAACCGCAAGCTGACCCCGCAGGAGGAGCTGGCGGTGAATTCGCTCGGCATTCCGGGCGTGTATTTCGAGAACAGCGAGAAGCGGCACTACCCGGACGGCAACCTGGCCTCGCATATTCTGGGCGGGGTGAAGGTGGATGGCGAGGGCGTCGCCGGGGTGGAACAGTATTTCCAGCAGCGCCTGACCAGCAGCAATACGCAGCCGCTGGCGCTGTCCATCGATGCCGGCATCCAGAGCATCGTGCATGACGAGCTGGCCTCGGCGGTGAAGGAGTTCCAGGCTCCCGGCGCCTGCGCCATCGTGATGAACGCGCATACTGGTGAGGTTCTGGCCATGGCCAGCCTGCCGGATTACGACGTGAACAATTATGGCAGCGCCTCCCGGGATGCCCAGTTCAGCCGCTGTGTGAACGGCACCTACGAGCCGGGCTCGGTGTTCAAGCTGCAGACCGTGGCGATGGCGCTGGATTCCGGCCTGGTGCATTACTGGGATTACTTCGACACCACGCACCCGCTGAAAGTCGGGCGCTTCCACATCACCGATTTCGAGCCCGCGCATGAGTGGATGGCGGTGCCGCAGATACTCAACGTCTCCTCCAATATTGGTGCCTCGCGCATCGCCGCCATTCTCGGCCCGAAGATCGAGCAGGCCTGGTTCACCAAACAGCAATTTTTCCAGCCGTTGGATATCCAGTTGCCCGGCCCGCCGAAACCGCTATTCCCGTCCTTCAATAACTGGAAGCTGGCTGCGACGATGACCGTCTCCTTCGGAGCGGGCATCGCGGTGAGTCCGCTGCAGGTCATTACGTCCGTGCTGCCGGTCGTCAATGGCGGCATTCGCTACGACCCGACACTGCTGAAAGTGGACCCCGATGGGCAGCAGCCGCAGGGCGTACGGGTCATGCAACAGAGCACGTCGGACATGATGCGCAAGATGATGACCGATGTGGTGCTGACCGGCACAGGCAAGAATGCCGCGGTGCCCGGCTACGTGGTGGGCGGCAAGACCGGCACCGCCCAGGTGGTGGGGCCGAATGGCGGATATCTGAAGCATACCAATAACGCCTCGTTCATGGCGGCGTTCCCCATGGAGAACCCGCGATACGTGATCTACGTGCTGGTGTTGCAGCCCAAGCCGGACGCCACCACTTACGGCTTCACCACCGGCGGCATGATCGCCGCGCCGACCGTGGCGCGGATCATCGCCCGCATCGGGCCGATGCTCGGCATTCTGCCGGCGACGGGTGACCAGCTGGCGCAACTCAACGCGGAGTTGACCGTGCCGCTGGACCCCACCCCGCCGCCGGGGCAAAGGGCGCTGGGGCCGGACAATCCGCTGCCGCCGGGGGCGAACTCCTTTGCCTACCAGCTGATGGGGCAACAGCCGCCGGCACCACCGGCGCCTCCGGCCACGCAGGCGGGTACGGGCAGCAAGCTGGCGCCGGAGCCGTCGGCCTCGCGCGGTTCGCATGTGCGGCATGACGGGATCATGGCGCCGGTTTCGCCAATGATAGGAAGCCATATGACTTCGCGGGATAGTAACGGCGATGGGAAGGCCTGAATTGATAGACGTGACCGGCATCACAGCGGATAGCCGGGCGGTGCGGCCGGGCTATGTGTTCGCGGCCCTGCCGGGGGTGAAGCTCGACGGACGGCGCTTCATCGCCGATGCCGTGGCGAAAGGCGCCATTGCCGTGCTGGCGCCCGAGGGCACGCAATGGCCGCCCGGCGTGCCGCCGCGCCGGCTCATTACCTCGCCCGCGCCGCGGGCGGCCCTGGCGGAAATTGCGGTGGAGCTGGCTGGGAAGATGCCCGAGCGGCTGGTGGCGGTGACCGGCACCAACGGCAAGACCAGCACCGTGGATTTCCTGCGGCAGATATTCACCCTGGCCGGACGGAAATCGGCCTCGCTCGGCACGCTGGGGGTGATTGCCCCCGGGCGGCCGGTGACCGACAGCCTGACCACGCCGGACCCGGTGACGCTGGCCAACACGCTGGCCGAACTGGCCGGGGACGGGGTGACGGATGTGGCGATGGAGGCCTCCAGCCATGGGCTGGAGCAGAGCCGGCTGGATGGGCTGCGCTTCGCCGCCGCCGGGTTCACCAACCTCACGCGCGACCATCTCGACTACCATGGCACTATGGAGGCCTATGCCGAGGCCAAGCTCCGGCTGTTCTCGACGTTGCTGAAGCGGGGTGCCGCGGCGCGGGCGATGGCGGATCTGGAGCCCGGCGTGCTGGCCCGGCTGCGCGCCATCGCCGCCGAGAAAGGGCTTGAGTTCGAGACAGTTGCGGTGGAGCGTGTGGTGCCGCGGCCGGACGGGCAGGAGGTGATCTGCGGCGGGCGGCGCGTGGAGTTGCATCTGCCCGGGCGGTTCCAGGCCGATAACGCGATGCTGGCGGCGAGCCTCGCCGAGGCGGTGGGGGTGGAAGAGGCCTTCGACCTGGTGCCGCAGTTGCACGGCGTGCGTGGGCGGCTGGAGCGTGCGCTGGTGCTGCCGAACGGCGCCGCCGCCTACGTGGATTACGCGCATACGCCGGATGCCATCACCCGCGTGCTGAGCGCGCTGCGCCCGCATGCCACGGGGCGGCTGCATATCGTGTTCGGCGCCGGGGGCGACCGCGACGCGGGCAAGCGCCCGCTGATGGGCGAGGCGGCGGCGAAGGGCGCGGATGTGTGCATCGTCACCGACGACAACCCCCGCTCCGAGGACCCGGCCTCGATCCGCGCCGCGATTCTGGCGGCCTGCCCGGGGGCGCGGGAGATTGGCGACCGCCGCGCCGCCATTGCCGCAGCACTTGAAGGCTTGGCCCCCGGCGATGTGCTGGTGGTGGCGGGCAAGGGGCATGAGCAGGGGCAGATCGTGAAGGGCGAGGTTATCCCGTTCGACGACGCCGCCGTGATCCGCGAGCTGGGAGGCGCAGCGTGAGCCTCTGGACAGC
>DATIWS010000196.1:0-5110 GCA_035519275.1 Acidocella sp.
CCGGAGATGAAGGTCGAGCGCGTCTCCTATGATGTGATGACGCCCTCCGCCGCGCGTGGAATTCTGGAGGCGATTCACTGGAAGCCGGCGCTGCAATGGCATGTGGACAAGATCCATGTGCTCAAGCCGATCCATTTCCAATCCATCCGCCGCAATGAGGTGAACAACAAGATCCCCGAATCGACGGCCCGAAGCGCGATGAAACGCGGGAACCTGAACGGCCTGTCACTGGCGGCCGGCACACCGGAGCTGCGTGCGCAGCGGGCTAGCACGCTGCTGCGACACGTGGCCTATGTCATCGAGGCGCATTTCACCCTCACGGCCAAGGCCGGGGCTGAGGATAGCGAGGCAAAGCACATCAGCATGTTCAACCGCCGCGCGGCGACGGGGCAGTGTTTTCATCGTCCCTGCCTAGGCACGCGCGAGTTCGCGGCGGATTTTGCGCTGCTGGAAGAGGGCGCGGCGCTGCCACCTTCCGACTTGCCCGATGCTGACCAGAACCGCGATCTGGGCTGGATGCTGCATGACATCGCCTACGATGACGGCATGACCTCGCGCTTCTTCCGCGCTCGGCTAGAAAATGGCGTGTTGGATGTGGCGGGGCTGACGGCGGAGGGCTTGGTGGCGTGACTGTCCTCCAGGCACTGAACCAATATTATGGACGCATGGCGGCGCGTGGAGATGCAGAACCGCCGGGCTATTCGCGCAAAGCCATCGATGTCTGCATCTGGCTAAATCCGGAGGGCACTATCGCCAAGGTCGAAGACCTGAATGATTACAACGGCAAAAAGCCCGTGCCCCGCCGCCTCGCCGTGCCGCAGGAGATCATCCGCACGTCAGGCGTTGCCAGCAATTTCCTTTGGGATAAGACCGCATACACGCTCGGCATCGGCAAGGATAAGGACAAGAAATCCATCCGCATGTTTGAGAAGGAGCATGCGGAATTCAAGCGGCTGCACCAGGAGCGGCTGGCTGGAAACAACGACCCAGGCCTCCTCGCGCTGGTGGCGTTTCTGGACGTATGGAAGCCTGAGAATTTTCCGACTGATTCCCGTTTCAGGCCCGAGATGCTGGACAAGAACATCGTCTTTGGCTTGGCGGGCGGGCGGCTAGAATATCTGCACGACCGGGCGGCGGCGCAGACGCTGATCACGGCGCCCGCCGAGGTGTGGAAAACCGGCACCTGCCTGGTGACGGGTGAATACGGGCCAATTGTGGAGCTGCACCCTTCGGTCCAAGGGGTAGATGGCGCGCAAAGCTCCGGGGCCCGTCTCATTTCCTATAACGCTAAATCTTTTACTTCCTACGGTGCCGATAACGGTGCCAACGCGCCAACCTCGGTGCAGGCAGCGTTCCGCTACGGCACGGCGTTAAACCGACTGCTCGACCGTAATGGCCCCAACCGGATGAAAATCGGCGATACCACCGTCGTGTTCTGGGCCGATGCTGAAGGCTTCGGCGAAGAGGTCGCTGCCGCCGCCGAGGAACTGATGGCACTGGGCTTCGAGCCGCCGGATGATGGCTCCGAAGCCACCAAGATCAGGAATGTCTTGAAACTCATCCATGATGGCCGGCCGCTGCGCGAGATCAACCCGAAGCTGGAACCGCGCACACGATTCTACATTCTCGGCCTCGCCCCCAACGCCGCGCGGCTTTCTGTGCGCTACTGGATGAATGACGAGTTCGGCACCTTCGTCCAGCGGTTGGCTGCGCATTACGAGGATCTCGACATCGCCCCGGCACCCTGGCGCGAACGGCTGCCTTCCATCAGCTATCTGCTGGTGAAAACCACGGCGCTGCTAGAAAAATATGAAAACATCCCCCCGCTGCTGGCCGGAGAGATGACGCGCGCGGTACTCGAAGGCCTGCCCTATCCGCGAGCCGTGCTCACCGCCGCCGTCATGCGCCTGCGCGCGGGCGATCCGCCGCATACCGGCTGGCACGCTGCTCTCATCAAAGCTTGCATCAACCGAAGCGTTCCCGAAGAGGAGAAACTGCCCGTGGCCCGCGACCCTGATTCCCCAGACCAAGCCTATCAGCTTGGGCGCCTGTTCTCCGTGCTGGAGGCCGCCCAATACGCCGCGCTGGGGCAGGTAAATGCCTCCATTGTGGACCGCTATTATGCCGCCGCCTCGGCCACACCTGCCCGCGTGTTCGGCACGCTGCTGCGCAATGCCCGCAACCATGTCTCGGATGCGCTCAAGCGCGGCAAGGGCAAATGGGTCGAAGCCCGGCTGAACGAGATTTTCAACCATCTGCCGCCGGAATTCCCCAAGACACTGAGCCTGGAGGCGCAGGGGCGCTTTGCCGTTGGCTATTACCATGAGCGCGCCTGGCGCGGCCCGGGCGAGACCGCCCCGCAAGAAGAGGGAGACCAGAAATGAGCCAGCCTTTGACGCAGCGGCACGATTTCGTGCTGTTCTTCGATGTGACGAACGGCAACCCGAACGGCGACCCCGACGCCGGCAACATGCCGCGCCTCGACCCCGAAACGAGCCGGGGGTTGGTGACCGATGTTTGCCTGAAGCGCAAAATCCGCAACTGGGTGGAGCTAAGCCGCGAGAGCCAGCCTCGCTACAACATCTACGTGACCGAGGGCGCCGTGCTGAACGAGAAGCACCGGCAGGCCTATATCGCCGAATGCCCCGAATATAAGGATGTGAAAACCGCGGCCAAGCTCTCGCCCAAGAATGACGATGATGCGGCCAAGGTAAAGAAATTCATGTGCGACAATTTCTTCGACATCCGCACCTTCGGCGGCGTGCTCTCCACCGGCATCAATTGCGGCCAGGTGCGCGGGCCGGTGCAGCTGGCCTTCGCGGAATCCGTCGAGCCGGTGCTGCCGCTGGAAATCTCCATCACCCGCATGGCTGCGACCAGCGAGAAGGAGAAGAAGGACGTCGCCGAAGGCGATGACGAGAAGCGCGGCGACAAGCGCACCATGGGCCGTAAGCACATTATCCCCTACGGGCTGTACCGCGTGCACGGATACGTCTCGGCGCCGCTGGCATCGCATTCCACTAAGGGTACGGGCTTCACCACGGACGATCTCGAAGTGCTGTTCGAGGCACTGGACCAGAACATGTTCGAGCATGACCGCTCCGCCGCACGCGGGGAAATGGCCAAGCGCAAGCTGTTCATTTTCAAGCACGCCTGTGCGCTCGGCAATGCACCCTCGCACGAGTTGTTCAGCCGCATCACCACGTTGCGCCAGCATAAGGGCTCGGTGCACCCCATCGGCGCGGACGCCACGGATAACTGGCCACCGGCACGCTCCTTCGAGGATTACGAAATCCGCGTGGACCGCGACAAACTCCCCGCCGGTGTGGAGCTGATCGAGCGGTGAGCCTGGCGCCGGGAACGGAAGCGCAAGAAGACGCTCTTGTCCCGCTCTCGGCGCTGCAGCACTTCCTGTTCTGCCCGCGGCAATGCGCGCTCATCCATATGGAGCAGCTCTGGGCGGAGGACGGTGCCACGGCGGAAGGGCGCGCACTGCATGAGCGCGCCGATTCCGGGCAGCCAGAGCGCAAGCAGGGCGTCAAAATCCTGCGCGCGCTCACCTTGCGTTCGTTTGCGCTTGGTGTGGCGGGCAAGGCGGACGTGGTCGAGATGCATGGTGCCACGCCCTATCCGGTCGAATACAAGCGCGGCCGCCCCAAGGCGCACCGGGCCGACGAGGTACAGCTTTGTGCCCAGGCCATCTGCCTGGAGGAGATGTTCGGCAAGCCCGTACCGCAGGGCGCATTGTTCTACGGTGCCAGCCGGCGGCGCACGGAGGTTGTGTTCGACGAGACCCTGCGCGCTCTCACCCGCGACATCGCAGCCCGTACACGCGACATGCTGGCATCCGGCCGCACCCCGCCACCCAACTACAAACCGGCCTGCGAGAAATGCTCCCTACGCGAGCTCTGCGCGCCTGAGCCTTTACAAAAGCCGCCACATATCGCGGCGTGGCTTGCGCGCCAAATCGGGAGTTGACCATGCGGCGGCATCTCAACACCATCTACGTGACAACCGAGAACGGCTGGGTGCGCAAGGACGGCGAAAACCTCATCGTCGAGGCAGAGGGCCAGGAACTGGGGCGCGCACCGCTGCACATGCTTGAAGGGCTCGTCTGCTTCAGCCGGGCGGGCGCCTCACCGGCGGCACTGGCGGCCTGCGCCGGAGCTGGCATCTGCGTCTCTCTGCTCGACCCCAACGGGCGCTTTTTGGCGCGGGTGGAAGGGGCGCGCAGCGGCAATGTGCTGCTCCGCCGTGGCCAGTACCGGCTGGCGGACGACCCGCGACGGAGCGTCTCCATTGTGAGCAGCATCGTCGCGGCCAAGGCGGCGAACCAGCGTGCCGTTCTGCGCCGGGCCTTGCGTGACCATGGCGAGACCTTGCCGGCATTGGCTTGCGAGGCGTTGACTGGCGCCGAAGCCCGGCTGACGGACATCGCCCGGCGTGCGCTGCAAGGCACCGAAGTCGCGGCCCTGCGCGGCATTGAGGGCGAAGCAGCACAGGTCTATTTCTCCAAATTCCCGCATCTCATCCGTGCTGAGGGCTTTGCCTTTACCACCCGTTCGCGCCGCCCGCCGCTGGACCCGATGAATGCCCTGATCTCGTTCCTCTACGCCATGCTCGGGCATGATTGCCGCTCGGCGCTGGAGAGCGTGGGGCTGGACCCGCAAGTCGGCTTTCTGCACGCTGACAGGCCTGGGCGTGCCAGCCTGGCGCTGGATCTGATGGAAGAATTTCGCCCCATTCTCGCCGACCGCCTGGCGCTCAGCCTCGTCAACCGGCGGCAGCTCGTAGCCAAGGATTTCATCTTCGAGGATGGCGGCGCCGTGCGGCTGACCGACGACGCGCGCAAGACCGTGCTGGTTGCCTATCAGGAGCGCAAGAAGGACGAGCTGACGCACCCATTCCTGGACGAGAAGATGACGCTGGGCTTGGTGCCACATATCCAAGCGCAATTGCTGGCGCGGCATCTGCGCGGGGACATGGACGGCTACCCCGCCTTCATTTGGAAATAGTTGTCCATGCTCATGCTCATCACTTATGACGTGAGCACGACCTCTCCGGCTGGGCGGCGGCGCTTGCGCCGAGTGGCGCGCGCGTGCCTTGATTA
>DATIWS010000197.1:0-28028 GCA_035519275.1 Acidocella sp.
GTTTCCGCCTTGTCTTGCAGGGCGTTTTGCGCCATATGGCGCTCCGCCCGCATGGTGCGGGCAAATTCACACGCGGGGGCCTTTCCCGGGGAAGCCCAAGAGGTCCGGTGCCGTAAGGTGCTTCCCCCGCGGAGGATATAACCGGATCAGATCAAGGAAAGAGAACTGCCAATGGCACTTCCCGACGTTTCCCTGCGCCAGCTGCTCGAAGCCGGCGTGCACTTCGGCCACAACACCCGCCGCTGGAACCCGCGCATGGCGCCGTACCTGTTTGGCGTGCGCAACCAGGTCCACATCATCGACCTGCAGCAGACCGTGCCCCTGCTGGAGCGCGCCCTGAAGCAGGTGCGTGACGTGACCGCCGCCGGCGGGCGCGTGCTGTTCGTGGGCACCAAGCGCGCCGCGGCCGACTACGTGGCCGAAGCCGCCCAGCGTTGCGGCCAGTACTACGTGAACCACCGCTGGCTCGGCGGCATGCTGACCAACTGGAAGACCATCACTGGCTCCATCAAGCGCCTGCGCCAGATGGACGAACTGCTGTCCGGCGAGGCCCAGGGCTATTCCAAGAAGGAAGTCCTGAACATGACGCGCGACCGCGAGAAGCTGGAGCGCGCTCTTGGTGGCATCAAGGACATGGGCGGCCTGCCGGACGTTCTGTTCATCATCGACACCAACAAGGAGAAGCTGGCGGTCGAGGAAGCCAACAAGCTGGGCATCCCGGTTATCGCCATCCTCGACTCCAACTCCGACCCCGAGGGCGTGACCTACCCGGTCCCGGGCAATGACGACGCGATTCGCGCCATCACCCTGTATTGCGACCTGGTCGCCGCCGCTGTACTGGACGGCATCTCCGCCGAGCTGGGCTCCGCCGGGATCGACCTGGGCGAGGCGGCTGAGCCGATCCTTGACGCGGCGCCGGAAGCCGAGGCGCACGCCTGATATTGTTTCGGGTGCCGGAAGGCGCCCGGAAAAAACCGAACGTCGCGCGCGGGGGCAAAAGTCCTCGCGCGCAAACGCATAAAGGAACGAACACATGGCTGAAATTACCGCTGCCCTGGTGAAAGACCTGCGCGAGATGACCGGCGCAGGCATGATGGACTGCAAGAAGGCGCTGACCGAGACGAACGGCGAGATCGAAGCCGCCATCGACTGGCTGCGCAAGAAGGGCCTCTCCGCTGCGGCCAAGAAGTCCGGCCGCGTGGCCTCCGAGGGGCTGGTCGGCGTGGCGCTCGCCCCCGGCAAGGCCGCGATGGTTGAGATCAACGCCGAGACCGACTTTGTCGCCCGTAACGAGGCGTTCCAGAACTTCGTCGAGACCGTCGCCAAGCTGGCGCTGGAAATCGGCGAGGATGTGGAGGCCCTGAAGGCCGCCGCCTATCCCGGCACCGGCCGCACCGTCGCGGAAGAAATCGTGCACCTGGTCGCCACCGTCGGCGAGAACATGAATGTCCGCCGCGTCGCCGTTATCGACGTGCCGGGTGGCGTTGCCGCCGCCTACATCCACGGCGCGTTGAAGCCGGGCCTGGGCAAGATCGGCGTGATCGTCGGCCTGGACGGCAATGCGTCCGAGGCTCTGGAGGCCCTGGGCAAGCAGATCGGCATGCATGTCGCCGCGACCCGCCCGGACGCGCTGTCCGTCGCTGAGGTCGACCCGGCCGCGCTGGAGCGCGAGAAGAACGTGCTCTCCGAGCAGGCCCGCGCCTCCGGCAAGCCGGAAGCCATCATCGAGAAGATGGTCGAAGGCCGCGTGAAGAAGTTCTACGAGGACGTGGTGCTGCTGGAGCAGGTCTGGGTGCATGACGGCGAGAGCAAGGTGAAGGCCGTGGTCGAGAAGGCCGGCGCCAAGATCACCCGCTTCGTCCGCTTCCACCTGGGCGAGGGCATCGAGAAGGAAGCCACCGACTTCGCAGCTGAAGTGGCGGCGGCCGCCGGGGTTTAACCGGTCCTTCATCTGGACTAAACCGGGGCGGTTCGGGCATTGTGCCGGAGCCGCCCTTTCTGTGCGATCATCCCGCGCCGAATCGGATTCGGAACGGCGCGGGCTGTGAATCGCCCACCAAGAACTGTATGAGCGAGGCCATGAACCCGATTCCCATCCACAAGCGTGTACTGCTGAAGGTTTCCGGCGAGGCCCTGATGGGCGACCGCGAATACGGGTTGGATACCTATACCGTGAACGCCATCGCGCAGGACGTGCGTGACGTGGTGGCCATGGGCGTCGAGGTTTGCCTGGTCATCGGCGGCGGCAATATTTTCCGCGGCGTGGCCGGTGCGGCCAGCGGCATGGACCGCGCCCAGGCCGACTACATGGGCATGCTGGCCACGGTGATGAACGCGCTGGCCATGCAGTCCGCGCTGGAAAAGCAGGACGTGCCGACCCGGGTGCAGACCGCCATCCCAATGTCCTCCGTCTGCGAGCCCTATATCCGCCGCCGCGCCATGCGCCACATGGAAAAGGGCAGGGTGGTGATCTTCGCCGCCGGCACCGGCAACCCGTTCTTCACGACCGACACCGCCGCCGCCCTGCGTGCGGCCGAGATGAACTGCGACGCCATGCTGAAGGGCACGCAGGTGGATGGAGTGTATTCCGCCGACCCGCGCAAGGTAAGCGATGCCGAGCGCTACGAGGAACTGACCTATCTGGACGTGCTGGCGCGCGACCTGAACGTGATGGACGCCTCCGCCATCTCGCTCTCGCGCGAAAATCATCTTCCCATTATCGTTTTCGATATTCACGCCCCGGGGGCATTCGCCGCGGTCATGCGCGGGGAGGGTCGCTTCACCCGGATCACGGAACCGCATGCCTAAGGAGCAACAAGAATGGCTGACTTAGCTGACATCAAAACCGACCTCACCCGCCGCATGGATGGCGCGCTCGACTCGCTGAAGCGCGAATTCGGCGGCCTGCGCACCGGCCGCGCCTCTCCGGCGCTGTTGGAGCCGGTGAAGGTCGACGCCTATGGCACGATGATGCCGATCAACCAGGTCGCTACCATCGCCGTGCCGGAAGCCCGGATGATCACCGTGCAGGTGTGGGACCGCTCGATGATCAATTCCGTGGTCGCCGCCATCCGCGACTGTGGCCTGGGCCTGAACCCGCAGCCGGATGGCCAGCTCATCCGCGTGCCGTTGCCGGTGCTCACCGAGGAGCGCCGCATCGAGCTGGTGAAGGCTGCCGGCAAATATGCCGAGAGCGCCCGCGTCGCCGTGCGCGGCGTGCGCCGTGATGGCATGGAGCAGATCAAGGCGCTGCTGAAGAAGTCCGAGATCTCTGAGGATGAGGAGCGCGACTGGGCCGAGCAGGTGCAGAAGCTCACCGATGGCTACATCAAGCGCGTCGATGAGAGCTTGGCCGAGAAGGAAAAGGACATCCGCCAAGTTTGATGGCTCTCAACCTACATCATCCCGTGCCGCGGCATGTCGCCGTCATCATGGACGGCAATGGCCGCTGGGCGGCTGCGCGCGGCTTGCCACGTGCCGCAGGCCACCGGGAGGGCACGAAGGCCGTGCGCCGCATCATCGAGGCGGCGATTGATCAGGGCGTACGCTACCTCACGCTGTTCGCCTTCTCCTCCGAGAACTGGCAGCGCCCGGCAGAGGAGGTGACGGACCTTACCTTCCTGCTGAAGCATTATCTGCGCAGCGAGCTCAATGAGATGCACGCGCAGGGGGTGCAGCTGAAGGTGATCGGTGAGCGCGAGCGTTTCGGGCCGAATCTGGCCGCAGAGCTGGAGGCGGCCGAGGCCAGGACGGCGGGAAACTCCCGCCTGACCCTGGTCATGGCGCTCTCCTATGGCGGGCGGGCGGATATCGTGGGCGCGGCGCGCCGGGCCATGGTGGCCGGGGTGAAGCCGGAGGAGCTGACGGAAGAGGTTTTCGCCGGGCTCCTCTCCACCGCGGGCATCCCCGACCCCGATCTGCTGATCCGCACCTCGGGCGAGGAGCGCATCTCAAATTTCCTGCTTTGGCAGCTGGCCTATGCCGAGCTGTTCTTTACCCCGGTGCTGTGGCCGGATTTCTCGGCCGAGCATTTCGCCGCGGCGCTAGGCGAGTACGCCACCAGGGAGAGGCGCTTTGGTGCACGCCCTGTCTGAAATGTCTGAAAAGGCGGTGGATAGCCGCTGGTCGGATCTCTCCGTCCGTACCGCCTCGGCGCTGGTGCTCGGGCCGCTGGCGCTGTTCTGCGTCTGGCGCGGTGGCTGGGCCTGGAGCGTGCTGCTGCTCATCGCCATGGGCGGGCTGGGCTGGGAATGGGGGCGGCTGGCGGGTTTCCGCAGGCCGCTGGCGCTCGTTGCGGCCATGCTCCTGCTCTGGTGCAATGGTGTGTTTCTCGGTCCGATCTCTAGCCTCGTGAACATGCTCTGGATCGCGGGGCTGACCGGCTGGCTGTACAAGAGCCGTTTCGTCGCGCTTGGCGTGCCCTATGCCGCGCTTGGCGGGCTGTGTCTGCTCTGGCTGAGGTTGCGGCCCGAGATCGGGCTGGAGGACGCCGCGTTTCTCGTGCTGGTGGTCTGGGGCACGGATATCGGCGCCTATGTCTTCGGGCGGCTGCTCGGCGGGCCGAAGCTGGCGCCCAGGATTTCACCCGGCAAAACCTGGAGCGGTTCGTTCGGCGGCCTTCTTAGTGGCGCCGCTGCGGGAGCGCTGCTCGCCTGGCATATGCAGGCCCAGCCGTGGCAGGCTTTCGCCGTCGGGCTGGTGCTGAGCCTTTGCGCCCAAGGCGGGGATTTGCTGGAAAGCGCGATCAAGCGCAAACTGGGGGTCAAGGATTCTGGCCAAACGATTCCTGGCCACGGAGGCCTGTTCGACCGGCTGGATGGTTTTCTTGCCGCAGGGCCCGTGGCGGCACTGCTGGCGTTCTGCGTACATGGAGGCGTGCCATTATGGGGGTAAAGCGGCTAACAATCCTCGGGTCCACTGGCAGCGTTGGGACACAAACGCTTGATCTTGTGGCAGAAAGCCCGGAGGCTTATGCCGTTTGCGCCCTTATTGGCGGGCGTAACGTGGCGCTGCTGGCGGAGCAGGCGAAGCAATTCCGCCCCGAGATCACGGTCATTTCCGACGAATCGCTGCTCGGCGAGTTGCGCGAGGCGCTGGCGGGCACGAGCCTCGCCTGCGCTGGCGGGCGCGAGGCGGTGCTGGAAGCCGCTGGCCGCGCGGTGGACTGGACCATGTCCGCCATCACCGGCGTGGCCGGGCTGGAGCCCACGCTCGCCGCGGTGAAGCATGGCGGCACCATTGCGTTTGCCAACAAGGAGGCGCTGGTCTCCGCCGGCGATGTGTTCCTGCGCGCCGTGGACGAGGCGAAGGCCACGCTGCTGCCGGTCGATTCGGAGCACAACGCCATCATGCAGGCCATGGCCGACGGCAACACCAAGGCCATCGACAAGATCGTGCTCACCGCCTCGGGCGGGCCGTTCCGCAACCATTCGCTGGAGGAGATGCGCGGCATCACCCGCGAGGCGGCTTTGCGCCACCCGGTCTGGTCGATGGGCGCGAAAATCTCCATCGACAGCGCGACCATGTTCAATAAGGGCCTGGAAGTCATTGAGGCTGCAAGACTTTTCAATCTTCCCTCCGGGCAGATCGATGTCCTCGTGCATCCGCAGTCGATCATTCACGGCATGGTCTATTACGCCGATGGCTCGGTGCTGGCGCAGCTTGGCTCGCCGGATATGCGCGTGCCCATCGCCCATGCGCTGGCCTGGCCATCGCGCATCGGCACCCAGGCGCCGCGGCTGGACTTGGTGGCGGCGGCCAAGCTGGAATTCCACGCCCCGGACGAGGTGCGATTCCCGGCGCTGCGTCTGGCGCGCGAGGCGCTGACCGCCGGGCATGGCGCGCCGACCGTGCTGAACGCGGCCAATGAGGTCGCCGTGGCCGCCTTCCTGGAGCGCCAGATCGGGTTCCTGGACATCGCCCGCATCGTTGAGACGGTGATGGCCAAGTTTGGCGCGCCGCCGGTGGATGACCTCGCGGCCGTGCTGGCGCTGGATGCCACCGCACGCACCGCGGCCACGGCGCTCGCCAGCGCCAAGGCTGCCTGAGCTTATGTGGGACGCGCTGCGCACCGGCCTGGCCTTCGCCGTCGATATCGGCGTGCTGATCTTCGTGCACGAGCTTGGCCATTATCTCGCCGCGCGCAGCCAGGGGGTTACGGTGGAGGTGTTCTCCATCGGCTTCGGTCCGGCGCTGGCCAAGTGGACCGCCCGCTCAGGCACGGTGTGGCAGATCTGCGCCCTGCCGCTCGGCGGCTATGTGAAGATGCAGGGCTGGGGCGAATCGGAGGAGACGGTGTCGAAAGCGCCCGGCTCCTTCGCCGGCGCCTCGCTGGCGTCCCGCGCGCTCATCGTCGCTGCCGGGCCGTTGGCCAACCTGCTGCTGGCATTCGTACTGTTCTCCGGGCTGTACATGACCGTGGGGCGGGTTGTCACCCAGCCGGTCCTGTCCGAGGTCCTGCCCAACTCCCCCGCCGCCGCCGCGCAGATGCAGCCGGGTGACAGGGTGTTGGCCATCGGCGGCACGACGATCCGGGATTTCCTCCAGCTGCAGGAGATCGTCGCGGAGCATCCGGACACGGTGCTGGATTTCACCATCAAGCGCGGTGAGTCAGCGTTCACCGAGCCGGTGCAACTCGGGTCGGTCTCGGCGGATGGCGAGACGGCCGGGCGCCTTGGCGTGGTGGGCAAGCAGTCGGTGCTGCAACGTTACAGCCCGCCAGCGGCCATTGCCGCCGGTGCCCAGGAAACCGTGTCGCAGATCCGCGGCTGGTTCGCCATGCTTGGGCAGCTGGTGGTGCATCACCAGGGGCTGAAGGACCTCGCCGGGCCGCTGGGCATCATCCAGATCACCGGCCAGGCGGCGGCGCTCGGCTTCGTCACCTTCGTCAACCTCGTCGCCATCATTTCCATCAATCTCGGGCTGGTGAACCTGATCCCGATTCCGGTGCTCGATGGCGGCCATCTGCTCTCCTACGTGGTGGAGGCCGTGCTGCGCCGCCCGCTCCCGGCGGCGGTGCGGGAGGGGGCGCTGCGCTTCGGTGCCGCCGTGCTGCTCATGCTGATCTTGTTCGTCACCTTCAACGATTTGACCCGGCTCGGGGCGGTCAGCTGGATCTCGCATTTACTGTAGGGAAAGGCGCGGCAGAGGTGTTGCGGCACCTTGCCCGGAGGCGTTTCGCGTGCCAAACGCCCGAGACAGAAGACTCCCGGCGCGCCGGGCTTTGAATTGGTTTGGGAGATATCGATTGCTTAAGCCGCGCTCCGTCCTTCTGGCGTCCGTATGCCTGCTGCCGGCCTTGCTGGCGCCGAGCCCGAACAGTGTGGCGAGGGCACAGCAGGCACCCGCCGCCGTGCCGGCTGGCGGGGTCATCCAGGCGATCAACGTCGCCGGCAATCACCGCATAGATACCTCCACCATCGTCGCCTACATGGTGGTGCAGGTTGGCGATCCGTTCGACCCGCAGCGCATCAATGAATCGCTGAAGACCCTGTACGCCACCGGGCTGTTCAAGTCGGTGAACATCACCCGCGACGGCAACAGCCTGAACGTGGATGTGGCCGAAAACCCGACGGTCAACCAGGTGCTGTTCTCCGGCAACAAGACCGTCACGGAGAAGGATGCCAAGGCCGCGATCGGCCTGAAGCCCCGCTCTGTGTTCACCGCCCAGGCGGCGGAGGCCGACCGCCAGGCGATCCTCGGGTTGTATGCCAAGAAGGGCTATTACAACGCCACCGTCATCCCGAAGATCATCGAGCTGCCAGACAACCGCGTGAACGTGGTGTTCAACTGCACAGACGGTACGCAGACCGATGTCAGCCGCATCACCTTCATCGGCAACGACCATTTCAGCCAGGGCACGCTGAAGGACGTGGTCTCCACCCGGGAATCCGCCTGGTGGCGCTTCCTATCCAGCTCGGACGAGTACAGTTCCGACCGCGTGGAGTACGACCAGTACCTCTTGCACAAATTCTACCTGCACAAGGGCTATGCGGACTTCCAGATCCTCAGCGCCAATGCGAATCTGAGCCCGGACCGCAAGTCCTTCTACCTGACCTACGTCCTCTCCGAAGGGCCGCGCTACAAGGTCAGCTCCGTCACTATCAATTCCAACATCCGCACGCTCTCGAACAAGGAGCTGCGCGGGCTGGTGCCGCTCTCGGCCGGGGAATGGTTTGACGGCGACGCGCTGCAGGAAGGCGTCGACGCGCTGAACAAGCGTGCGCTGGACCTCGGCTACGCCTTCGCCCAAGTCAACCCACAGGTGCAGACCGATCCCAAGAACAAGACGCTGGCGATCACGCTCAATATCGTCAACGGCCCGCGCGTCTACATCCAGCGCATCGACATCACCGGCAACACCCGTACCGAGGACAAGGTCATCCGCCGCGAGCTGACCGTGGCCGAGGGCGATGCCTACAACCAGAGCAAGATCGACGACTCGACCAAGCACCTGAAGAATCTCGGCTTCTTTAAGGACGAGAAGCTGACCACCAGCCCCGGCTCCACGCCGCAGCAGGTGGTGATGAACACGCACGTCACCGAGCAGGCCACCGGCCAGTTCTCGCTCGGCGGCGGCTACTCCACCTCGCTCGGCGCGCTGCTCAATACCGGCCTCAGCCAGAACAACTTCCTCGGCACCGGCAACAACGCCTCCATCAACGCCATGCTGGCCCAGCGCGGCACGCAGATCAATATCGGCGTCACCGATCCGTACTTCCTCGACCGCAACCTGATCGCCGGTACGGATATCTTCCGCACGGTAACCAACTCCTACACCTCGGGCGGGCAGTCCTACTCCTACTCGGAGAGTACCTACGGTGCCGATCTCCGTCTTGGCTACCGCTTCAACGATAATGTGCGGCAGAACTTCACGTACACGATCAGCCGGCGGAATATTTACGACATCCCGACGGGGAGCAGCCAAAACATCTACATCCAGAGCGAGGCGGGCGTTAACACCCTGTCGCAGGTCAGCCAGACGCTGACGTTCGACTACGTGGACGACGACCAGCACCCGACCTCGGGCCTGCTGATCAACCTGACGACCGACCTCGCCGGCCTCGGCGGCGATGCCAAATATTTCCGTGTCAGCCCGGACATCGCCTATTACATCCCGCTTGAGCATGTCTTTGGCAGCAAGGCCTGGGTGATGAAGCTTTCCGCCACCGGCGGCGACCTCTTTGACCTCCGCGGCTACCAGGACAAGATCGAGGACCGCTTCTTCCTCGGTGGCGACAGTCTGCGCGGCTTCGCCGATGGCGGCGTCGGCCCGTATGCTGAGCCGCAGTATAATAGCAGCGGTACGCAGACCAGCTCTGGTGGCCAGATCGGCGGCCGTCATATGTGGACAAGCTCGGCCGAGCTGCATTTCCCGCTGCCCGTTTCGCCGGATCTCGGCGTTTCCGGTTTTGCCTTCATCGATGCCGGCTCGCTCTGGGGCGCACACAGCATCGGCAACGCCCCGCTGCGCGACAGCGCGGCGTTGCGCGCGTCCGCCGGTGTCGGTGTGTCCTGGAACACGCCGTTCGGCCTGATCAATCTCTCCTTGGCGGATCCATTCAAAAAGGAGGATGGCGACCAGACCCAGCAATTCCGCGTTTCGTTTGGAACGCAGTTCTAATCTTCTTTGCCAAGAGGTGTCTCAGTGTCACGCTTCTCCCGATATTCCATTGTTCTGCCGGTTCTGACCTTCGGTTTCGCGCCGGCCGCGCAGGCTCAGTCCTCCGGCTACTTTATTCCGCCCAGCGCCCCGCAGCAGAGTGCCCCGGCACCCGCGCCAAAGCCGCAGGCCCCGCGTGTCCAGCCCCAGCATGGCCAGGCCCCGCAGGCGCAGCCGCCGCAGGTGCCGAACCTGCCGGCGCTGCCGCCCGAGCCGGCGCCGCCCACTGCGGTCATCGGCGTGCTCTCCGTGCCGGATGTGATGCAGAAATCCACCGCCGCCCAGGGCGTGCAGGCGGAAATCCAGAAGCGCCAGGCCGAGCTTGGCCAGGAAGCGCAGGCGGCGCGCAGCAAGATCGAGGCTGAGCAGAAGGCCATCCTGGCACAGCGCGGCAAGATCTCCGACGCCCAGCTCGAAACCAAGGAACAGGCGCTGCGTAACGAAATTGCCGCGACCCAGACCAAGTTCCAGGAGAAGAACCAGGCCATCCAGAATTCCGGCCAGCAGGCGCTTGGGCAGATCGAGGCCGAGTTGATCGCCATTATCCGCCAGGAGGCCCAGGCCCACGGCATGAACCTGATCCTGCACCGCGAGCAGGTGGCGCTGAATGTCGCCGCCTTCGACATCACCGACGAAGCGGCGGCGCAGCTGAACAAGTTGCTCCCCAGCGTGAAGGTGCCGCCCTCCGTCGTTACCCCCGGCATGGCTGTGAACCAGCCTGACCAGGGCCCCGACGGGCAGGGCCTCGGCCAGTAAGGCGGACCGATGCAGGAGACCGCCAAACCCGGTGACGCCCGCTTTTTCCGACGCACCGGGCCGCACAGCCTAGGCGAGATCGCGG
Source organism: Acidocella sp. (assembly GCA_035519275.1). Classification (GTDB taxonomy): domain Bacteria; phylum Pseudomonadota; class Alphaproteobacteria; order Acetobacterales; family Acetobacteraceae; genus Acidocella. The sequence continues at coordinate 10,503 of DATIWS010000197.1, forward strand.
CGCTGCTGGGTACGCAGACCACAGCGCCCGAGCGGCTGATCCACGGCGTGGCGCCGCTGCAAAGCGCCGGGCCGGAGGATGTCAGCTTCCTCGACAACCGCCGCTATGCTGATCTGCTGCCAGCGACCAAGGCGGGGGCGGTGATTCTGCACCCGGATTTCGCGGCCAAGGTGCCCGAGGGCTGCGAGGCCCTCGTTACCTCCGAGCCGTATGTCGGCTGGGCGAAAGTCTCGGCGCTGTTCTACCCGTTCCCCGAGGCCGCGCCCGGACGCCATCCTGCCGCCATCATCGACCCGTCGGCGGTGATCGACCCGTCGGCTGAGATCGGCCCCGGCGCGGTGATTGCCGCGGGCGCGGAGATCGGCGCAGGCACAAGCATCGGCGCGCTCGCTTACGTTGGCCCCGGCGTGACCATCGGCAGAAACTGCCGAATCCACTCGCAAGTCACGGTCTCCAACGCCATTTTGGGGGACCGCGTGGTGCTCTACCCCGGCGCGCGTATCGGGCAGGACGGGTTTGGTTTCGCTATTTCCAAGACCGGCTTCATCCCGGTGCCGCAGCTCGGCCGCGTGCTTATCGGCGACGGCGCGGAGATCGGCGCCAACACGACCATCGACCGCGGCTCCGCCCAGGACACGGTGATCGGTCCGGGCGTGCATATCGATAACCTGGTGCAGATTGGCCATAACGTGAACATTGGTGCCAACGCGGTGATCGTGGCGCAGGCCGGCGTCTCCGGCTCCACGCATATTGGCCCCGGTGCAATGATCGCGGCGCAGGCCGGCCTCACCGGGCACCTGAATATCGGCGCGGGCGCGCGCATCGGCGCGCAGTCGGGTGTGATGCAGGACGTGCCGGCGGGCGAGGAGGTGCTCGGCGCACCGGCACAGAACGCCAAGGCTTTCTTCCGCGAGGTGCTGACCTTGCGTAAACTGGCGCAGAACGCGCGCAAAGGACCGAAGACAGGGAACTGAATGATGACCGACGTAACCCAGGACCAGCTTCCACCTGTGGATGTGCCGCTGATCGAGACCAAGCAGATCCTGACCATGATTCCACATCGCTATCCGTTCCTCCTGGTGGACCGGATCGTGGACGTGCGAAAGGATCATTCCGCGATCGGCATCAAAAACGTGTCGATGAACGAGCCGTTCTTCCAGGGGCATTTTCCCGGCCACCCGGTGATGCCGGGCGTGCTGATCATCGAGAGCATGGCGCAGACGGCGGCGGGGCTGGTGATCTCCACCCTCGGGCCGGAGGCCGGGATTCCGGTGGTGTATTTCATGTCCATCGAGAACGCGAAGTTCCGCAAGCCGGTCACCCCGGGTGACACACTGCGCCTTACCCTCACCAAGGACCGCCGCCGTGGCCAAGTCTGGCGCTTCACCGGCGTCGCCCGCGTGGATGGCGCGGTGGTGGCGGAAGCCTCGATCACGGCCATGATCATGGATCAGGTGAAACCGGTTTAAATATTACAATCAAAGGGTTCCGGAGAAATATCTGGTAACAATGATTGACTTGGCCCGTCTGCCCCCGCCGCGTAGAGCGGGGGCAGACGACTAAACGATCCCGGCGGAGGCAATGCACGACATGGCGCAGACTGAAATCCACCCCACCGCCATCATCGCGTCTGGGGCGGAGCTGGGGCAGGGCGTGAAGATCGGCCCGTTCTGCACGATCGGCCCCAAGGCGGTGCTGGAAGACGGCGTCACCCTGGTCTCGCATGTCGCCGTTGATGGCCGGACGCGGCTGGGGGCAGGGGTGAAACTGTTTCCCTTCTGCACCGTGGGGCTTGAGCCGCAGGACCTGAAGTACAAGGGCGAGGACACCCAAACGGTGATCGGCCCGCGCACGCAGATCCGCGAGCATGCCTCGATCCATCGCGGCACTGTCACCGGCACGGGCATCACCCGGATCGGCGCCGACTGCCTGCTGATGGCGACCGTCCATGTCGCGCATGACTGCGTGCTGGGCGATGGCGTCATCATCTCCAACAATGTGGCACTGGGCGGGCATGTCGAGATCGGCCCGCGCGCGGTGATCGGCGGCAACGCCGCGATGCTGCAATTCGTGCGCGTCGGTGCTGGTGCCATGGTCGGCGGGCTTACCGGCGTGACGCGCGATGTCATCCCCTATGCGCGCGTGTTCGGCACCCGTGCCGAGCTGCTGGGGCTGAACCTCATCGGCCTGCGCCGCCGCGGGCTGGACAAGCCCCAGGTGCACGCCGTCAACGCCGCGTACAAATTCCTGTTCACCGGCCCCGGCGTGTTCGCCGAACGAGTCGCCCAGGCGCGCGAGACCTACGCGAACGAGCCGTATGTGCAGGAGATACTCGCCTTCATTGCCACCCCCTCGAAGCACGGCATCCTCACGAATGTCGCCGGGGCGGGGGATGACGAGGCTTAAGTGACCACGCCGCTCGGGATTATCGCCGGCGGCGGCCCCTTGCCTGGGCAGGTCGCCGCGGCGGCGCGGGCCGCTGGCCGCCCAGTGTTCATCGCCGGTATCGAAGGCTTCGCCGAGCTCGAGGTGCTGCGTCCGTTCCCGCACAAATTCTTCCGGCTGGGGGCGATCGGCGCCATGGTCCGCGCCTTCCGCGACGAGGGCTGCTCCGATCTGGTAATGATTGGGCCGGTTAAGCGGCCTTCCTTCCTCTCCCTGCGCCCGGATGCCGAGGGGGCGAAGCTGCTCGCCCGAGTCGGCAGGGCCGCGTTTCTGGGCGATGACGGGCTGCTCGCCGCCATCGTGCGGGTACTCTCCGAGGATGGATTCCGCATCCTCGGTGCGCATGACATCATGACCGACGTGCTGGCGCCCGAGGGTCTGCTGACCAAGGCCGCGCCGGATGCCGCCGCCATGGCCGACATCACCCGCGGCACCGAGGTGCTGAAGATCATCGGCCTCGCCGATATCGGCCAGGCCTGCGTGGTGCAGCAGGGGATCGTTCTCGCGGTGGAGACCGTGGAAGGTACGGACGCCATGCTTTCCCGCATACCAGCCGTGACGCGGCCGGGCCCCGCCGGCGTGCTGGTGAAACTCGCCAAACCGGGGCAGGAACGCCGGGCGGACCTGCCAACCATAGGCCCCGCCACGATTCGCCATGCGCGGGAAGCGGGGCTGCGCGGCATTGCCTTCGAAGCGAACAATACGATTTTAGCGGAGAAAATGTTAACCGTTACGATGGCAGACCAAGAGGGGGTTTTTCTTCTCGGCGTTCGTCCTTAAGGGGGACAGGACAAGGAGGCTGATCTATGAGCGAATTTTCGTACCTGCACACCATGCTGCGTGTAGGGGATCTGGACCGGAGCATCGCATTCTACACGAATCTGCTCGGTATGAAGGAGTTGCGCCGGACGGATGTGCCGGAGGGAAAGTACACGCTCGTCTTCGTCGGCTATGGCAGCGAAGACAGCCACACTGTGCTCGAACTCACCTATAATTACGGCGTTGATAAATACGATCTGGGAACAGCTTTCGGGCATTTGGCGCTCGGTGTGCCCGATATTTACGCCACCTGCGAGAAACTGCGCGCCGCTGGCGCGAAAATCGCCCGCGAGCCCGGCCCGGTGAAGTTCGGCAAGACAGTTATTGCCTTCATCGAAGATCCGGATGGGTACAAGATCGAGCTGATCGAACGCGGGCCGAAGTGACATGGCCGCTTTCGTTCAGCTCATTGCCCAAGCGTTTGCTCTGGCCGACAAGGTGGTCCCCGAATCCTGGCTTGCGCCGAGCAGGCCCGAGGCGCTGATCGCAGCGGCCCGCGCCACCCCGTCCGCCGCCTCGCGGGAAGGGCTGGCGCAACTGATGGCCTCCATAGGGGCGGAGTCGGATCTCTGCCTGTTCGGCAAAGTTTCGCTGCATTGGGATGCGATTCGCCTGCTCAAGAACGCGCAGATGATCGAGGACGCGCACCGCGCCAACCCGGCGCTGGCAGCCGCCCCGGTTGCCGCGCCGCTGTTCATTCTCGGCCTACCGCGCTCCGGCACCACCTTCCTGCACAGCCTGATGGCGGAAGACGCCGATAGCCTGGTGCCGCGCAACTGGCAGACCATGTTCCCGGCCCCGCGCCCGGCGGATTTCGACCCAGCCAAGGACAAGCGCGTGCGCGCGGTGAACCGGCAGCTGCAGCTCTTCGCCGGGCTGGCGCCGGGGTTCCGGGAAATGCACCCAATCACCGCGGAGAGCCCGCAGGAATGCAGCGAGATCACCTCGCACGTGTTCCAGAGCCTGCGCTTCGATTCGACGCACCGCGTGCCCTCCTATTTCAACTGGCTGGAGGCGTATGGGCATGACGATGCCTTCCGCTTCCACAAGCAGTTTCTGCAATTCCTGCAGAACGGCACGCCCGGGCGCTGGGTGCTGAAATGCCCCGACCACACCTTCACCTTGGATTCGATCCTGAAGATCTACCCGGATGCCCGATTCGTCATCGTGCACCGTGACCCGATCGCCGTGCTCGGCTCGGTCGCGCATCTGACCGAGGTGCTGCGCCGGCCATTCCTGAAAAATATCGATGCGGGCGAAATCGGCGCGCAGGTGGCGGCGCGGTGGACCCAGGGGGCGAATCTGTTGCTCGCCTTCGACCAGCGCACGGATGTGCCGCCCGAGCGGAAATTTCATCTGCACTACGAGGAGCTGGTGGCGGCGCCGCTGGCGGCCATTGCGCGAATCTACGCGCATTTCGACATGCCCCTGGGCAGCGAGTCGCTGGCCGCCATGTCACGGCAATCGGAAGCGCGTCCCCGTGGCGGCTATGGCAAACATGCCCCTTACCGGCTGGAGAATTTCAAGCTTAGCCGGCCGGCGTTGCAGGCGGCGTTTGCGCCGTATGTGCAGCAATATTGCCAGGCGCCGCGATAATTAACTCTCCGGCCTGACATTCTGGCGCATTCCGGGCGCGGCTTCAGGCCGCTCCGAGGGAAATTGGGCACGCATGTGGCGCCGTTGCGCCAGATCGGCAGCCGACAAGCCATTTCAGGGCTTCCGGACCGATAAAATCTATGAATTTAAAGGAAAAAATGGCTCCCGAAGTAGGACTCGAACCTACGACCGAGCGATTAACAGTCGCTTGCTCTACCAACTGAGCTATTCGGGAACGGTTGGTGCCGGGGCTATACCCAATGCCGAAGAGGCGCGCAAGCCCACCCCGGTTGATTTCGCTGCGCGGCTCCCCTACACACTGAACCAGTCAGCGGGCGTGGTGGAACTGGTAGACGCGCCGGACTCAAAATCCGGTTCTGGCAACAGAGTGTCGGTTCGATTCCGACCGCCCGCACCACAGCTGCCCGGGCAACCTCCAGATTTTCTTAGCAACTTTCCGTGAACTGTCTTCCGGCACCGATACGATTGCCTTACAGAACAAGGTCAATATTGTTCCCGCGTGCCAAGGGGGCAGCCGTTAGGAGGTCGTTGATGCTCGTGTCCCACCTTTGCCGCGCTTTTCCCACCGATTCGCTCGGTCTTGGGGGGTTCTCCAGTGACCGCCGCGGCGTCACCTCGCTGGAATACGCGCTGATCGCGGTTATCATGGTAATCGCCATGCTGGGTGGGCTGTCGATCATCGGCGGTCATCTCGGGACGACATTCAATCAAGTTGCCTCCGAACTCTGAAGCAACTCCGGGACAGCAGGCTTACCAGCGTTCAGAGGGGGCCGGCCTTTCTGTTGGGATGTCCTTTGTTAACTGTTTTAACTTGCAGCATGTCGGCAATTTAATATTTTTTTATTGGCTGATGTCCGATGAGCGTTGCCTGTAAAAATTTATTAATTTTATAAAATTTAAAGGGTGGGCTGCCATTGCGGACTTTTTCGGTTCCGCGCAGGCACGTGAGTTTGCGGGGGAAGATATAGTTCTACAACTAAATCATTGAGTTGTTTGACAGCCACACCGAATTTCGGTGTAATGGAGCGGGGTCTGCACGGGATAAAGTGATAGCAAAAAGTGATGCCATTTCGCGGGCCGATGTGGCGTTGTTTTTTTGCTGTCGTTGGTTGAAACGTTTTGTGAAAGATTCACCCGTGGTCGTTAACTTGGTGCGCTCCGCTGTTGCTTTGAAACTGTTCCGTGACAGCCGCGCCGTCGCGACTCTTGGCGCGAACGTTTCCAGCGCATTCAATACCGTCGCGTCAGAACTTTAAGTTTACACCGCAGCTTGTGGCCGTGGCGCCTGGGGCGACTGACGGACCTCCTGTCATCCGTTTTTTGTTGGCTAAGCTGACTTTGTTTTCCTGTAGCCGGTGGGAAGGATAACGGTCCGTTATCCGGCGCTCGGTTTTTCGTTAAAAAAAGTGTTTCTAGGTCGTTTAATGTAAAAGATTGCAAGACTTTAAAGCTGTTGTGCGTTATTGTGAGGATAGTGAAATGCTTTCGTCATCTGGCCTAACGGCAAGTGGCAGGAGCGGTAGGGTAGGGAGACTTGAGCGATCATGCGTCGGCTTTTTGGGCGGAGGCGGGGGTGACGACAGGGTTGGCTATTCCGGCAATACTGCTGCTAATCTACGCGGCTCTGCATGATCTGGCGGTGCGGACGGTACCGAATTGGCTACCTCTTGCCTTGTTGTCTCTGGGTGTTTGCGCCCGTCTCCTTGATCATTCTCTTCTTGCGGCGCTCAGCGTGGCTGCGGTCGCCTTCGTGTTCCTGTTCGTCATCTGGGTGGCCGGCGTGATGGGCGGAGGGGACGTGAAGCTTTGGGCCGCCACGGTGCTGCTCATTCCGCCTGTGCTGCACCCGGAGTTGTCGTTTTTCCTTGATGTTGTTCTCTTCGGCGGCGCTCTGGCTGTGGTTTATCTCGCCTTGTCCTTTGTCATGCCTAAGCCGCGTCCCTCTCGTGCCGGCGGGCATCTGCGCCGCTTCTGCCGCGCCGAAATGTGGCGGATAGGCCGCCGCGCCCCCCTGCCATATGCCTGTGCCATTGCCGGAGGTGCCATCGCCGCAATTCTGCCCCACCAGCTGCAGCCTTAGGTAGACCATGGTTTTCCGTCTTGGCATTTTTGGTGTTCTCATCGCAGCGTTGATCGCAGTGATGGTGTTTGCCTATTCGCTTCTGAACCAGTCGAAGCCGGCCCCGCAGGCCGTTCAGGCGCCGCAGACCGAGCAGGTGCTCGTGGCCGCACAGGCTTTGCCGGCGGGCAGCTTGTTGCAGCCCTCGCAGATCGCGGCCGCGACGGTGGCGGTCAATGGCGTCCCGCCGGGTGCGCTGGCCGACACGCCGCAGAACCGCTCCGGGCTCACCGGCTCGATGGTGCGGGCCGCGCTGGCTCAGGGGGCGCCGATCCTGAACGATGAAGTCATTCACCCGGGTGATCACGGCTTCCTGGCGGCGGTGCTGGCGCCAGGGATGCGCGCCGTGACGGTGGCTGTGGATACTGTCACAGGCGCCAACGGGCTGATCTGGCCGGGTGATAACGTGGACGTGCTGCTGACCCAGTCGATCGGCGGCGCGCCGGACGCCAAGAGCATCGCCGCGGAGGTGGTGCTGAGCAATGTCCGGGTCATCGCCTCCGGCTCGCAGGTGGTCAAGGACGCCAGCACCGCCGGCACCGGGGGGCCGCCGGCACTGACGGTGACGCTCGAGGTCACCCCGGAGCAGGCGTCGCGCTGCCTCGTGGCGACCAGCCTCGGCAAGCTGTCCCTCATTGTGCATTCCGCCGAGACGGCGCCGAGCGGAACGCCGCAGGCCTCAGCGCCACAGCGGCCGGTTTGGGCGGGGGATGTCTCGCCGGCCTTGGCCGATACCCAGCCGCAAATGCCGACGGTGTCCACTGTCACCGTCATTTCCTCCGGCGCAACAGGGGAGTTCAAATTCTGATGCGCAACATGAAGGCTTCCGCGGGCGCATTGCTTGCCATTATCGCCGGGTTTGGTGCTTCTGCCTCCCTTGCCTTTGCTCAAAGCGAGCCTGTTGATGCCAGCGGTGCGGCAGCAGTGCCGGCCAGCGCCCCGGCAGCCGCGCCCACTCCGGTTCCACCGGCTTATTTCGGGTCAGTTGCGTTGGCCAAGGGCAAGGGCAAACTGGTCAAACTGCCGCGTGCTGTTGCCAACCTGTTCGTGGCGGATGACAGCATTGCCTCGGTGCGGCCGGCCAGTCCGGGGGTAATGTTTGTCTTTGGCAAAACCCCTGGCACGACGGATGTGGTGGCCACCGACCAGGACGGCAATCGCATCGCCCAGTATTCCGTCACGGTTAACCCATCCGATTATCAGACGTCTCGCTTGCAGGCGCAGTCCCAGGCGCTTGCTCCTGGCAATGGCGTGACGGCTGAGAGCGAGCCGGGCGGCATGGTCGTGCACGGCACGGTGAATACGCCGGAGCAGGCCGACAACGTGATCAACCAGGCCAAGATGATCTCGGGCGGCAATGTGATCAACGATCTGACGGTCAATGAGCCGGTCCAGGTCGAACTGAAGGTGCGCATCGCGTCGATGTCGCGCAACGTCACGCGCGAGCTTGGCATTGACTGGAGCTCAGTTGGCGAGGACGGTACCCTTATTGGCAAGTTCGCGCTGGGAATTTCGTCCGCATCAGCGCCGGCTTCGCTGAGTTCGATCAGCCAAGGCCATGTTGCCGTGCGGTTTCCCGGTGGCACGTTTGAAGGGGTCATCGACGCGTTGGCGACGGATAGCCTCGCCCATGTGCTGGCGGAGCCGACGCTGACCACCCTGTCTGGCACGCAGGCCAACTTCCAGGTCGGCGGGCAGTTCCCGATTCCGACATCCTCCGGAAACAATGGCTCCGTGTCAGTGACTTATAAAAATTTCGGTGTCCTGCTTAGCTTTATTCCAACCGTATTGTCCGACGGCCGGATTGCCTTGCAGGTGGCACCGCAGCTGAGCTCGATCGACTCGTCGAATTCCTCGACCATCAGCACCGGGGCCACGGGCGAGGTCTTTGCCGTGCCTTCCCTCACCATGACCTCTGCATCCAGCACCGTGATTCTTGGCAGCGGACAGGGCATGGCCATCGCCGGTTTGCTGGAGGATACCAGCAATCAGGTTGATAATGGTGTGCCGGGTCTGAGCGAGGTGCCTCTGCTCGGATCGCTTTTCCGTGGCGACGCGTTTCAGCGCGAGCAGCAGGAGCTGGTGATCACGGTGACGCCGTATCTGGTCAATCCGGTGAACAATCCTGGGAGCATCGCCTCGCCCGATGATGGCTGGAGCCCGCCGAATGATTTGCAGCGTATCCTGCTGCTGCGCGATAACGGCACCAACACAGCTGTTGCCCGGATTCCGGGAGATGCCGGGTTCATGGTGCAATGAAGGAGACGATGCGCATGCGCTCCGCCCTGTTCTTCTCGTTCTGTGTCGTGCTGCTGACGCTCACCGGCTGCCAGGGGGCATTCAACCCGTTCAATCGCCCTGGCAACTGGGCGGCGACCGGGGCGGCGAACGAAGCACTCGCGCAGCAGGCGGCCTACAAGTCGGATCTGCTCCAGGGCCGTTCTGAGCCCGGCAGCAACGGCATCGCGGCTGTCGCTGGCGTGGAGAAGGCAATGAGCGGTGGTACGGCCAGCGGCCTGCAAACGACGCTGAGCCCGACCTCCTCGTCGGCCAGCATCAGTTCTGGCAATTGAGCACGATCCAGCGTTTCCGGCATAACGGATAGGAGGCTTCATGAGCCAGCAAGGTGCTCACAACGTGCAAGGTGATGGCGGTCTGGTCAGCCGGCCCGACCGCCTGACCGTTCTGGCCTTCCTTGGGGACCCCGCCACCGAGCAGGTGCTGCGCGATGGGTTGGGTGAGCTTGTCGCCAATGGCATGGATATCCGTCGCGGCACAATTCGCACGGCAGTCGCCGCGATGGCCAAGATGCCGACGCCCGAGGTGCTGATCATCGACATTGCCGGCGAGGAGCAGCCGCTGCACGCGCTGGGCGAGCTCTCGGATGTCGTGGAACCGGGCGTGCGCGTGCTCGTCATTGGCGACAATGACGACGTTGACTTCTACCGCCATATCACGCGCGGCATGGGCGTGATGGAGTATCTGTTCAAGCCGATCACGCGCGAGGCGGTGGCACGGCATTTCGCGCCGCTGATCACGCGCAAGACCATTGGCCAGGATGCTACACGCGGCGGCCGCGTCATCGCGGTCATGGGCGCCCGTGGCGGGGTAGGGGCCACCACCATCGGCGGCAACCTCGCGTGGCTGCTGGGCGTCATGGCCAAGCGCCACACCGTGTTCGTGGAATCGGACATCCATATGGGCTCGGGCGCGCTGCTGCTTGGCGCCAAGACCGGCCCCGGCCTGCGCATGGCGCTGGAAACGCCCGACCGTATCGACCCGCTTTTCGTCGAACGCGCCGCCCAGCCGGTGGCGGAGCGCCTGCAGGTGCTCGCTTCGGAAGAGAAGCTGACCGAGCCGCTGCATTACGCTCCAGGCGCGGCCCGGCGCCTGATCGAGGCGTTGCGCGTTCGTTATAATTTTATCGTCATGGATGTGCCGTTCCTGCCGATGCCATGCAACCGCGAGCTGATCGAATTCGCGCATCACCGCGTCATTGTCATGGATCCGTCTCTGGCCGCGGTGCGTGACACGCTGCGCCTGCTCAGCCTGCCGAACGGCCCCTGGCAGCCGCAGAGCCCCACCATCGTGCTCAATCGTCAGGGCCGTCCTGGCGGACTGACGCGAAAGCAGATCGAGGAGGCGTTGAAGGTCAAGATCGACATCGTGATCCCGGATATCCCGAAGCAGCTGAATGAGTCTGCCAGCTTCGGCGAGCCGGCGATCGCAACGCGCGGCCCGTTCCGTCAGGCGATCATCGATTTGTCTCGTGAGATCGGCTTCGTTGCCGCCCGTGAGGATTCGATCATCGAAGGCTCCGCGCAGCTCACCTCTGTCGGTGGCATCTTCAAGATGCTCGGCTTCAGCAAGGGATAATACCGCATGTCCGATGGCAGCCTGCCCACGTTTGGCCGCCGGCGCGTTGATGCCACAACCCCGGCTGTTTCCGCCACGGTGCCTTCCGCTCCGCTCGTGCAAAGCGCGCCGCAGCCCGAGGCAATCCGTGCGCCCATGGAGGGCCACGTCGCCGTCCGCACGGAAATCACTGAGCTGCGTAATCTCTGTCTGGCGCGCATGGATGCAACCGCGGTTGCCTCGCTGCATCCGGACCGCCTGCTGATTGAGGTCGAGCGGCTGATCGGCGATCTCGCCACGGAAAAGCGCGTGCAGCTGAATGCGCGCGAGCAGCGCGGCCTCGCCACCGAACTGGTGGACGACATGCTCGGTCTCGGCCCGCTGGAGCCGCTGCTGCTCGATGACGGCATTACCGACATCATGGTCAACGGCCCGAACCACACCTTCGTGGAACGTGGCGGCAAGCTGACCCAGGTGCCAGTGCGGTTCCGTGACTGGACACATCTCACCAATATCGCACAACGCATTGCCGCCTCCGTCGGCCGCCGCGTGGACGAAGCCAGCCCGATGTGCGACGCGCGCCTGAAGGACGGCTCGCGCGTCAACATCATTCTGCCGCCACTCGCCATCGACGGCCCCTCGATCTCGATCCGTAAATTCTCCAAGAAGCCGATCGATTTCGAGAGGCTGATCGGTTACGGCACACTGACCCCGCCCATCGCCCGCGTGCTGGAAATAGCGGCGCGCTGCCGCCTCAACATTATTGTCTCGGGCGGCACCGGCTCGGGCAAGACGACCATGATGAATGCGCTCTCGCGCTTCATCGATCCGTCCGAACGTATCGTCACGGTGGAGGATGCCGCGGAACTCCAGCTGCAGCAGCCGCATATCGTGCGCCTGGAAACCCGGCCCGCCAGCCTGGAAGGCAAGGGCGAGATCACCGCGCGCGACCTTGTGCGTAACGCGCTGCGTATGCGCCCCGACCGCATCATCATCGGTGAGGTGCGCGGCGCCGAAGCGTTCGACATGCTGCAAGCCATGAACACCGGCCATGACGGCTCAATGTCGACCATTCACGCCAACAACACACGTGATGCCTTGGCGCGTATCGAGAACATGGTGCAGATGTCCTCGATGGGCCTGACCCCGCGCGCCATCCGGCAGCAGGTGGTGTCCTCGGTCAACATGATCGTGCAGGTGGAGCGCCAGCGAGACGGTGGCCGCCGCGTCATTCAGCTGACCGAGATCGCCGGCATGGAAGGCGAGACGCAGCTGCTCAACGACATCTTCAAGTTCGAGGTGACGGGAGAAACCGCGACCGGCCGCCTGACCGGCCGCTACGAGGTCAGCCGCATCCGCTCCACCTTCCAGGAACGCCTGCAATATTACGGGTTGGACCGCGCCTGGTCGAACGCGCTGGACGAAGCCTGATGTCGCCCGCACTGCTTTTGCTCCTCTCTGTTATCATCGTTTTGCTGATCGCGATCGTCGCTTTCGCCATGATGATTGTGAAGGAAAACGAGCGGCTGGAGAAGCTGAAGGGCCGCCTGCAGGATACGGTGGCGCCCTCGGCCAAGCCAACGAGCCAGGCAGAGGAGGATTTCTCCCTGGTGCGCAAAATTTCGCGCACAGAAGAGTTGAAGCAGAGGGCGGCGGGGATCATTGGCGTTGATCTGCAACAGGCGGAAACCTATCCGATCAAATGGTGGCTGGTGCCGTTCATCACGGCGGGGTTGACGTGGTTCATCATGTTCCTCGCCTCGCACCCGCTGGGCGGCTACAAAATCCTGTGGTTTGTCATCAAGGTTTTCGGCACACCGGTCACATGGTGGATGCTCACGGGCTTCGTTTTCAACTGGTTCACCAACCGGCGCAATTCCAAGCTGGTGGAGCAGTTCCCCGATGCGCTGAACACTATCGTGCGCTGCGTGCGCGTTGGTATCCCCATGGCCGAGGCGCTGCGCACCGTGGCCAAGGACGCGATGGAGCCGACCAAGCTCGAATTCTCCATTCTCGCGGACAAGGTGGCGATCGGCGTTCCGCTTGATGTCGCGCTGCGTGAATTGGGGGAACGCGTTAAGCTCACGGAATACCAGTTCTTCGCTACTGCCATCACGCTGCAGGCGCGCTCCGGCGGTGGCATCACGCAGACACTGGAAACACTCTCCGAGGTGATCCGTAAGCGCGTGGGCTTGAAGGCGCGCGGTTATGCTCTAACGGCCGAGGCGCGCACCAGCGCGATGATTCTCTCGGTCCTCCCCTTCGTGGCCGGAGGCGCGATCTTCGTGATGCAGCGGCAATACATCATGCTGCTGTTCACAACCTCCAGCGGGCAGTCGGTGCTTGGCGCCGCCATCCTGTTGATGTGCATCGGCATGGGCATCATTCAGTTCATGATCAGCAATGTCCTCAAATAGTTCAGTTCCCGTTTTCGCCATCCTGCTGCTGGTCGTGCTGTTTTTCGCATTGCTGGCGGCGGTCGGGTTCATGCTGGCTCACGAGCTTGGCCGTACCGCGAAGCTGACGCGGCGGCTGGATCTGATCACTACCGGCGGCGTGGAAGACCTTCCGGACCACGGCACGCCGCCTGGCGCGTTGCTGCTGCGGGTCATCTCCGCCTTCGGCATGGGCGTGGCGCGCAGCGGCCTGCTGTCCCGCAAGACCCTGGCGGAAATGAACGCGACGCTGGAGGGGATCGGCTTCAAGGGCGGCAAGGGCCTTGGCCTGTTCATCGGCTCCAAGATCCTGCTGGCCCTGATCAGCCCAATCATAGCTTTCCTCGTAGCACAACACGCGTTTCACTGGTCTGGATTCTGGCTGATCACCGCGACCGCCGGCGGGGCCGTTGGCGGCATGCTGGCACCGGAGACCATCGCCACAAACATCCGGACCAAACATCTGGAGAAGGTTGCCGCCGGCGTACCGGACGCGTTGGACATGCTGGTGATTTGCTCCGATGCCGGTTTGGCGTTGGAAGCCGGCATCGCCCGCGTGGCGCAGGAAATCTCGGGGCTGAACCCTGCGCTGGCGATGGAACTGCAGCAAACCTCGCATGAGTTGCAGATCGGCTCGGATATGCGCCAGGCCATGGATTCGCTCGGTGACCGCACCGGTCTGGATACGCTGAAGCGACTGGCCACCACGCTCGCGCAGTCGCTGCAATACGGCACGCCGCTCACTCAGGCGCTGCGCACGCTCTCCGCTGAATTACGCGCCGAGGCGCTGGTGAAGTTCGAGGAACGCGCCGGCCGGCTGCCTACGCTCATGACCATGCCGATGATCCTGTTCATCCTCCCCTGCGTGTTTCTCGTGGTGGCGGGTCCGGCCATTATCAACGTCATGTCGACTATGCACGGACATAATTGAGTAAAAGGTTTCATGAGCAAAATTCACTTGGCTGAACCTGCCGTTTTTCGCCCACGCAACAAGGCTGGCCTGGCCATGGCGTCCCTGGCCGCGGTTTTGGCGCTCACCGCCTGCGCCCAGCACAACGCCAACGGCCCGCAGGCGAACACCGCCGCGCCGACCGGCTTTGTCGGCACTAACACGCTAAACGTGGCTGATGCCGCCATCGCGGGCGGCAATCCGAACATGGCTCTGTCGGTGTCGCAGTCCGTTCTGGCGAATGACCCCAATAACGTGAATGCCCTGGTGCACGAGGGCGATGCCTATTACGCGCTGGACCGCTGCCCGGCGGCGGAAGCGGCCTTCCGGCTGGCGCTGAAGAATGATGCTCGTTCATCAGTGGCGGAAGTGGGGCTCGGGCGCTGCCTGCTGAAGACCGATCCGCATGCCGCCGAGCAGGCCTTCGAGGCCGCGGTGCAGAACGACCCTGGTGATGCCAACGCACTGAACGATTTGGGCATCGCGCGCGACCTGCAAGGCAATTTCGCTGGTGCCGTGGACCCCTATCAGCGCGCCCTGCTGGCCAACCCGTCGCTCACCGCGGCGGAGGTCAATCTCGGCCTGTCGCTGGCGCTGTCCGGCCATGGGGAGGAGGCGCTGCAATATCTTGGGCCGCTGGCCATGGGGGAGGGCGCCACCGCCAAGATCCGCGAGGACTATGCCGCCGCGCTGGTCGCCATTGGCCGCGATGACAAGGCGCGTCAGGTTCTGGCCGTGGATTTGCCGCCGGATGACGTGAACAAGGCGATGGATGGCTTCTCCGCGCTCATCGCCTCGTCCATCCAGAATCCGCCCCCGCCGCCGTCGCCCGCGCCGACCGTCGCCGAGGTGCCGACAGCCCCGGTCGCCGCCGCGCCGATTACCCCGGCCGCATCGGTCAGCGCGGCGCCGACGCCGTTGCAGCCTGCGCCAGATCCTGCGCCTGTTCAGGCGGCTGCGGCTCCCGCAAGCCCCTCCTCGAATTCCAATGCGGCCTATGTCGGACCGTCGCCGATTCCCGGGGCGGTATCCTCCTCTACGGCGGGGACCCAGGCCACGCAGCCTGTGGCTGCCGCTCGAGCACCTTCGCCCGAGCCTTCCCTGGCCGTCGCTGACGCGCCTGCCGCCGGGGGCCATGCCGCCGTGCAACTAGGCGCGCTCAACTCGCAATCTGCGGCCGAGCATGAGTGGGACAAAATCTCCGCATCCGAGCCGGCGCTGTTCAGCGGCAAGTCGCCCGAGATCAGCATGGCTACCGTGCACGGCAAGACCTATTACCGGCTGCGCGTCGCGGGCTTCGCCGGCAAGGTGGATGCGGCAAAATTCTGCGCCGAGCTTTCCACCGCCGGCAGCACCTGTACTGTCGCCAATTTCTGACTGCGCATAAAAAAACCGCCCGTAAAAACGGGCGGTTTTTTCTTCTCCTGTGAAAAGGTTCAGGCGGTAACGGCGCCGATCCGCTTCAGGCTCTCTTCCTTGCCCAGCGCGATCAGCGTCGCGTCGATGCCCGGGCTCATAGTGCTGCCGGTCAGCGCCGCGCGCAGTGGCTGCGCCACTTGGCCAAGCTTCCTGCCCTCCGCCTCGGCGAAGGCACGCAGCGCCGCGTCGATCGCCGCGCTCTCGAAGGTCACGCCCTCCAGCACCGGCAGCAGCCGCGCCAGCATCTCGCGTGCCTCCAGTGTCAGCAGCGCCTCGGCCTTTGGCTCGAAGGGCAGGGGTACTTCGCGCGCCAGGAAGGCAGCGGAAACCGCCAACTCCTCCAGCGTCTTCGCGCGCTCCTTCAGCCCCGGCATCAGCGCCAGAAGCCGGTCCATCGCCTCGGTGCCCACCGTATGGCCCGACTTCACCAGCCGCTCGACAACATCCTCGCGCAGCCGCGCATCATCAGCCTGGCGCAGCCACATGCCGTTCAGGTGCGTGAGCTTGGCATAATCCATGCGGCTCGCGGCGCGGCCCACGCCTTCCAGCGTGAACAACTGGATCTGCTCGTCACGGGCGAGGAACTCGGCATCGCCATGGCCCCAGCCCAGACGTAGCAGGTAGTTGCACAGCGCCTCGGGCAGGAAGCCCTGCTCGCGGAATTCCAGGATGCTGACGGCGCCGTGGCGCTTGGAAAGCTTGGCGCCATCCGCGCCATGGATCAGCGGGATATGCGCGAATTGCGGCTTCTCCCAGCCCATAGCGTCGTAGATCTGGATCTGCCGGAACGTGTTGGTCAGATGGTCGTCGCCCCGGATCACATGGGTGATCGCCATGTCATGGTCGTCCACCACCACGGCATGCAGATAGGTCGGCGTGCCGTCCGAGCGCAGGATGATCATGTCATCCATCTCGGCATTCTTCACCCGCACCTCGCCCTGGACGAGGTCCTGCAGCACCACCTCGCCATCGCGCGGGGCCTTCAGGCGGATGGCGGGCCTCACGCCCTCCGGCGCCTCGGACGGATCGCGGTCGCGCCAGCGGCCGTCGTAACGCGGCGGGCGCTTCTCGGCGATGGCCTGCTCGCGCATCGCGGTCAGCTCTTCCGGCGTGCAGTAGCATTTATACGCCTTGCCCTGTTCCAGCAGCTGCATCGCCACTTCCACATGCCGGGCCTCGCGCGTGGTCTGGTACACCGGCGGCGCGTCGGATTTCAGGCCGAGCCAGTCCAGCCCGTCCAGGATCACCTGCACCGCTTCCTGGGTGGAGCGGGCGCGGTCGGTGTCCTCGATGCGGAGCACGAACTCGCCGCCATGGTGGCGGGCGAAGAGGAAGTTAAAGAGCGCGGTGCGGGCGCCGCCAATGTGCAGCAGCCCGGTCGGGGAGGGGGCGAAACGGGTACGGATGGTCATGTCCGCCTGTTACCCGTTTGCGCCGCATTGTGCCAGCGCGGGCAAATGGTTAACGTCAGGCTGCAACTGGAGATTGCTGTTGTTCGACGCTTTTGCACGCTGGGTGGAGGCCGAGCATGGCCGATTCATGCTCCTCCTGCCCATCGCCATGGGCGCGGCGATCCTGCTGTATTTCTCCCTGCCCACGGAGCCGCCCTTATGGCTGGGGGGCGTGGCCCTCGGGTCGAGCGCCGTGGCGCTGGCGGCATCCTGGCGGCACCCTTACCTGCGTTTCGTGGCCGCGCTGGCGCTGGCGGCGTCTTTGGGTTTCGCCCGGGCCGAGTGGCGCACCGCCGCCGAGCCGCCACTCGCCTTCATCCCCACCGGCGTCATCAAGCTTACCGGAAGCGTCGTGCGCATCGAGATCATGCCCAGCGCCGAGCGCATCACCCTCGCATCCCCGCGCCTCGATGGCGG
>DATIWS010000198.1:0-4685 GCA_035519275.1 Acidocella sp.
CGCGATTCTCGCGGCGATTGAGGCCTTCTTTGCCGATGGTCCGCTGAAGGGCCGCCACGCCATCGTCACCAGCGGGCCGACGCATGAGCCGATCGACCCGGTGCGCTACATCGCCAATCGCAGCTCGGGCAAGCAGGGCCATGCCATCGCCACGGCGCTGGCGGCACTGGGCGCGCGGGTCACGCTGGTGAGCGGTCCGGTAAGCGTGCCTGACCCGGCGGGCGTGGATGTGGTGCGTGTGGAAACCGCGCGCGAGATGCGCGATGCGGTGATGGCAGCACTGCCGGCGGATATCGCCGTTTGCGCCGCCGCCGTGGGCGACTGGCGCGTGGAAGCGACGGCACAGAAGATCAAGAAGGATGGCTCCGGCCAGCCCCCTGCCCTGCACCTCACCGAAAATCCGGACATTCTAGCCGAGCTCTCCAAGCCCGGCCCACAGCGGCCGAAACTGGTCATCGGCTTTGCGGCCGAGACGGAGAAACTCGCCGAGCACGCCGCCGCCAAGCGCGCGCGCAAGGGCTGCGACTGGCTGATGGCGAACGATGTCGGCGGCACCGGGATCATGGGCGGTGACCATAATGAGATCCTGCTAATCACCGAATCGGGCGCCGAAGCCTGGGACAAAATGGACAAAGCCGCGCTGGCGCGAAAACTCGCGGCGCGCATCGGGGAAATTTTTGCATGAACGTGAATGTACGTATCCGCCGTCTGGCCCATGGTGTTGGGCTGGACCTACCGCATTACACCACCTCGGGTGCTGCGGGCATGGACCTGCTGGCGGCGGTGGAAGCGCCGGTCACCATCGCCCCGGGTGCGCGGGCACTGATCCCCACCGGGTTCTGCATCGCCCTGCCGCCGGGCTATGAGCTGCAGGTGCGCCCGCGTTCCGGGCTGGCGCTCAAGCACGGGATCACCCTGCCCAACTCTCCCGGCACCGTCGACGAGGATTACCGCGGCGAGGTCGGTGTGATCGTGCTCAACACTGGCTCGGAAGACTTCGTGGTGACACGCGGCATGCGCATCGCCCAGGCGGTGGTGGCGCCGGTGGTACGCGCCGTGTGGGAAGAGGTGGAAGACCTCGACGAAACCGCGCGCGGGGCTGGCGGGTTCGGCAGCACCGGGCATTAGCCCGGCCCGCAGCCTAATCTCTGACCGTGACCTCGATCCGGTCGTAGCCCCGGGCTTTGTAGATCGCGGCGGAGATGATCCAGCTCGAAGCGAAAATGCCGATGATGACATAGCCGAGCGTGCCGAAATTATTGTTCAGCTCGGCCACCGGGTCCCAGAACGTGCCGGAAAGGTTGTACGCCCCCTGCACCAGACCCAGCGCCTCCAGCCCGCCGACGATGAGCGCCACCAGAACCGAAACCGTGGTGATGGTGATGTTGTAGTAGAGCTTGCGCATGGGCCGGGCGAAGGCCCAGCCATAGGCGCCGAGCATCAGCAGGTTGTCGGCCGTGTCCACCAGCGCCATGCCGGCAGCGAACAGCGCCGGGAACAGCATGATCGACCAGATCGGCAAACCATGAGAGGCGCCCGCGGCGGAGATGCCAAGCACCCCGACCTCGGTTGCCGTGTCGAACCCCAGGCCGAACAGCACGCCTATGGGGTACATGTGCCAATCCCGCTGCACCAGCCCAAACAGGGCGCGGAACAGCCGCCCAAAGAACCCGCGCCGGGCAAGCAGCAGGTTCACGTCTTCATCGGAATACACCCCGCCCGCCTTCACCTGGCGGAAGGTAGCGATGACGGAGACCAGCACCAGAAGGTTGATGGCGGCGAGCCCCAGCAGGAACCCGGCCGAGACCAGCGTGCCTGCAATGCCGCCGAAGCTCTCCAACGCGCCGAAATGCGCCTTGATGGCCACGGCCGAGGCGGCCACGGCGGCGGAGAGGGCGAAGACGATTGTGGAATGTCCCAGCGAAAACCAAAGCCCGGCGCCGACAGGCCGCCTGCCCTGCTGCATCAGCTTGCGCGTCACATTGTCGATGGCGGCGATATGGTCGGCATCCACGGCGTGGCGCAGCCCGAAGCTGTAGGCGAGAAACGCCGTGCCCAGCAGCACCGGAAAATGCCGGAACACCGCCACGGCCAAGCCCCAGACAGCCAAATTCACCACTGCGAGACCGCCCAGCATCGGCACTCCGGCCCGTGGCGTAACCCGGTCCGGCCTCACCGTCGTACTCCGCGCGAAACCATGCGTACCCCTCCTCTTGGCCTTAAGACACCCATCTTCGCCAGATGATAAATGATCTGCGTCAATCCCTGACCTTTCACCGCCATACCCGTCACGGAAACGCAATGCATGTTCGGGGTGACAAACCTTTGCGCGGTGGTTAAGGGAGCAGACGCAACCTCCCCGAACGCCAGGCGGCCAGATGACGAATTTCACTCCTACAGCCCTGGCTGGGCGACGACTGCCGAATCGCTGGGATGCGGTGGCGCTGCTGCTGGTCATGGGCCTGCTGATCGCCCTGGTCGGTGTCGGCCGGGGCACGATCTCCACCTCCATCGCCACCATCCAGAATTCGCCGATCCATCTCGACCCGGCCTATCTGCCCTATTACGCGTTGCGCTCCACGGCACGCATGTTCGCGGCGCTGTTCTTCTCGCTCCTGTTCACCCTCACCTATGCCACGCTGGCGGCCAAGTCGCGCCGGGCGGGCATGGTGCTCATCCCGATCCTGGACATCCTGCAATCGGTCCCCATTCTCGGCTTCCTTACCTTCACCACCGTGTTCTTCCTCGGGCTGTTCCCGGGCAAGGTGATGGGCGCGGAACTGGCCTCGGTGTTCGTGATCTTCACCAGCCAGGCCTGGAACATGGCGTTCAGCTTCTACCAGTCGCTGACCACCCTGCCGAACGATCTGCAGGAAGCCTCGCGCTGTTTCCGTCTCTCCCCCTGGCAAAAATTCTGGCGGCTGGACGTGCCCTTCGCCATGCCGGGGCTGGTGTGGAACACCATGCTCTCCATGTCCGGCGGCTGGTTCTTTGTCGTCGCGTCCGAGGCGGTGACCGTTGGCAATACCACCTTCACCCTTCCGGGCATCGGCTCCTACGTGGCCACGGCGCTGGCGCGGGAGGATCTGAAGGCGATTTTCTACGCCATCGTCGCCATGCTCGTGGTGATTTTGCTCTACGACCAGCTGATCTTCCGCCCGCTGGTGGCATGGTCCGCTAAGTTCCGTTTCGAAACCACGGCGACGGCCACTTCCCCTGAGCCCTGGATGTTGAGAGTGCTGCGCCGCACAGCCCTGTTCCAGGACATCGGCGATTTCATCAGCGCCGGCATGCGCTCCCTGACACGCCTCCGCCTGGCCCTGCCGGCGCGGACGCAGATCGACGAGAACAAGGAGCCCTCCAAGCTGGTGGACGGGCTGTGGTTCGTCGCCATCGCGCTGGTGGCGGCTTATGCGGCGTATAAGATTGTGCAATTCGTCTCCGGCACGCTGCATTGGAGCGATGTCGGCACCGCTGTGCTGATGGGCGCCTTCACCTTGCTGCGCGTGATGGTCCTCATGGTCATCGCGGCGCTGATCTGGGTGCCGATTGGCGTGTGGATCGGCCTGCGCCCGAAGGCGACACGCATCGCGCAGCCGATCGCCCAGTTCCTTGCCGCCTTCCCGGCCAACCTGCTGTTCCCGCCCGTGGTGCTCGCCATCGTGTATTTCCATGTCAGCCCGGATATCTGGCTGACCCCGCTGATGCTGATCGGCACGCAGTGGTACGTGCTGTTCAACGTCATCGCCGGGGCCGCGGCATTTCCGGGGGACATGAAGGAAGCGGTGGCGAATTTCCACATCCGCGGCTGGCTGTGGTGGCGCAAGGTGATGATCCCCGGCATCCTGCCCTATTTCATCACCGGCGCGCTCACAGCCTCAGGCGGCGCATGGAACGCCTCCATCGTGGCCGAGGTGGCGAGCTGGGGCAGCACCAACCTCGCCGCGCATGGCCTGGGCGCGTATATCGCGCAGGCCACCGCCGCGGGTGACACGCCGCGCGTGGTTCTTGGCGTGGTGGTTATGTCCGGCTTCGTCATTCTTGTTAATCGTATTCTCTGGCGGCCGCTCTACGCGTACGCGACCCGCCGCACCACTCTGGGGTAAGCCATGGATCAGAACGTCACCCAGCCTCTGGTTACCGTCCGCAACTGCCGGCAGGCCTACCATAAGGAAGCCAGCGCCGACCTCGTGGTGCTCGATGGTGTCGATCTCACCCTGCACGAGGGCGAGATCGTCGCCCTGCTCGGCCGCTCCGGCTCGGGCAAATCCACACTGCTGCGCATCGTCTCCGGGCTGCTGAAGCCCACCTCCGGCGACGTGCGCTGGCGCGGCGAGCCCCTGCGCGGTCCTGCCCCGGGCGTGGCCATGGTATTCCAGAGCTTCGCGCTGTTCCCCTGGCTCACCGTGCAGGAGAATGTGGAGTTGGGCCTGGAAGCGCTGGGCGTGAAGACGGATGAGCGCGAGGAGCGCTCGGAAGAGGCGATCGACCTGATCGGCCTCGGCGGTTACGACACCGCCTACCCGAAGGAGCTTTCCGGCGGCATGCGCCAGCGCGTCGGCCTCGCGCGCGCACTCGTCGTGCACCCGGACCTGCTGCTGATGGACGAGCCGTTCTCGGCGCTGGACGTGCTGACCGCCGAGACGCTGCGTACCGACCTCATCGACCTCTGGATGGACAAGAAG
>DATIWS010000199.1:0-10014 GCA_035519275.1 Acidocella sp.
CGGAAGGCGGCGGAGCCGCGCAGGCCGTGGCTGTACCAGGCGACATGCTTGCGCGCGAGGCGCACGCCGCCCTTCTCGCCGAAATGCGCGCGGATGGCGCGGTAATGCCGCAGCAGGATGTGCTTCTGCTCGGGGAGGGAGGGGGGGGCGGTGAGCTGGCCGGTGGTCAGGTAGTCGATCACCTGCTGCAGGAACCAGGGGCGGCCATAGGAGCCACGGCCGATCATCACGCCATCGGCGCCGGAGCGGCGCAGCGCCTCTTCGGCCTTGTGCTCGGTGGTGATGTCGCCATTGACGATAACGGGCAGCTTCACCGCTTCCTTCACCTGGCGCACGAAATCCCAGTTGGCCACGCCCTCGTAGAATTGCTGGCGGGTGCGGCCATGCACCGTGATCATGGTGATGCCCGCTTCCTCGGCGATGCGCGCCAGCGTGGGGGCGTTCAGGCTGTTATGGTCCCAGCCCATGCGCATCTTCAGCGTCACCGGCACCTCCACGGCGCGGGCGGTGGCTTCCAGGATGCGGCCCGCCAGCACCTCGTCACGCATCAGCGCGGAGCCGGCTGTCTGGCCGATCGCCACTTTTTTCACCGGGCAGCCAAAATTTATATCGATAAGGTCCGCCCCCAGCCCGGCGGCGATCTTCGCCGCCTCGGCCATGGCCTCCGGCTCGCACCCGGCCAACTGCACCGAGGACGGGCCGCCGCCTGCCACCACCTCGGCCATGCGCAGCGTGTTGCGGTTTTCGCGCACCATGGCCCAGGAGGCGATCATTTCGGACACCACCAGCCCCGCGCCCATCTCCTTCACCAACGCGCGGAAGGGCTGGTCCGTCACACCCGAAAGCGGCGCGAGAATGACCGGGTGCTGCAATGTCACCTGCCGGGGGCCAGAACCGAGCGTGACCGGCTTGATCAGGGGCTGCGAGGAAATGCTCATGATTTGTGCAAAGTACCGTCCGCCGCCGCCGCATGCAATCACCTTACGGCATAAAGGTTGACGGTTCGGCGGCAGCCCGTACATCTCGGCTCGGTAAAACAAGGAGCATACAGCATGATTCCCCGCATCGGCACCGGTTTCGACGTTCACGCCATGGCGGAGGGCCGCAAGATGATCATCTGCGGCGTCGAAGTGCCGCATGAGAAGGGCCTGGCTGGGCATTCGGATGCCGATGTTGGCATCCACGCGCTGTGCGACGCGATCTATGGCGCCCTGGCGGAGGGCGATATCGGCCGGCATTTCCCGCCCTCCGAGAACACCTGGAAGGACGCGGACAGCGCCCGTTTCCTGCGCCACGCGGCAGAGCGCATCGCCGCGCGCGGCGGCAAGCTGGCCAATGCTGATGTCACCATCATCTGCGAGCGCCCGAAAATCACCCCGCACGCCCCGGCCATGCGCGCCCGGCTGGCGGAGCTGCTGGGGGTGGATATCGGGCTGATCTCGGTGAAGGCCACGACGACGGAAAAGCTCGGATTCACTGGCCGGGGCGAGGGGATCGCGGCACAGGCCGCCGTAATCGTGATGGTGCCCGCTTAATAGGCTGAAGCATCGTGCATGCGCCGCCTGGGGCCGAAAAAAGCTTGTGAACAAAAGTACACAAGCCCTGCAAATAGGCATTGCTGCACTGCACGATAAGGTCTCCCTCAGATGGGGGAGAATAAATTATATAATGAGCTATAGGATGAGTTATCTCTCCTATTTTTCTTGGACGTTTCCTCCCTAAACTTGGCGGCGCATTATTGCGCCGCCTTTTTTTTTGCTTCAGGCGATTTGTCGGGTGGCGGCGATGGACGGCGGGCCGCCAAGGAGCGGCCCGGCTTCGCCCAGGGCTGCCTGAAAATGCGGGGACTGCATGTGCGCGTCGACCGCCACCTGATCCTTATAGGTCTCATAGACATAAAACACGCCCGGCGTTTCCAGCGCCTCGTGCAATGCGTACTGGAGGTTGCCCGGCTCCTGGCGGGTGAGCGGCACCAGCCCGGAGAGAATGGTGCGCAGCGCCTCCTCCTTGCCGGGGGCGGCGATCAGCGTGGCGAAAATATTAATGGCGTTGGATGGCATTTTAACTCCCCTTGTCGATGTAGTTGATATTAACGGGGAGAGCGTATCCGGCGGCCCTGGGCGGGCGCAAGGGGGGATGAAGTGGGGGGCTTCTGTTGCCCGGTGCCCCCCGAACCGCGCTTAGCTGTTTTTAGGCAGCGACGGCGAATGCAACGTTGTTATCGTTCGCATTTAAAAATTAGCCCGATGACGGCGGTACAATGCCGGGCAAAAGATGGGTCTTTACCACGCGTGTCGAGTCTGTTTCGCCCCCATAAATGGTGGAGGCGCCGGGTACTGCCCCCGGGTCCACAACGCTTATTCCACGCACCGTTTATCACCATAGCCGGCAAGCCGGCAGGGCCTATATAGGCGCGACTCGCAGAATGTGAAAGAGAGAAGGTTATGACCCTGACCCCGGAACAGACCGCCGAAATCGAATCCGCGCGCGCCCGTGCGCACACCACCCTGCGCCCCACCGTGCCGGCGCTGGAAGACATGCTGTTCAGCGCCTTCCCCGTGCTCGACCACGGCTTTGTCCGCGTCGTCGATTACATGGGCGATGATAGCGCCGTGGTGCAGGCGGCGCGCGTCTCCTATGGCCGGGGCACGCGCAAGGCGCTGGAGGATGCCGGGCTCATCCGCTACCTCATGCGCCATTATCACTCGACCCCGTTCGAGATGTGCGAGATCAAGTTCCACGTGAAGCTGCCGATCTTCGTGGCGCGGCAATGGATCCGCCACCGCACCGCCAATGTGAACGAGTATTCGGCCCGCTATTCCATCCTGGACAAAGATTTTTACCTCCCCAGCCCGGAGAATCTGGCGGCGCAATCCACCGACAACCGGCAGGGCCGGGGCGAGGTGCTGGACCCGGCCACGGCCGAGCGCGTGCTGAACCTGCTGCGCGAGGATGCGGAGCAGACCTACGGCCATTACGAGGACATGCTGGGTGACGATGTGGGCCTGGCCCGCGAGTTGGCGCGTATGAACCTCACGCTCAACACCTACACGCAGTGGTACTGGAAGACGGATCTTCACAATCTCTTCCACTTCCTGCGCCTGCGCGCCGATTCCCATGCCCAGTACGAGATCCGGGTCTACGCGGAAGAGATGCTGAAGATCGTGGAAGCCTGGGTGCCGCTCTCCTTCGCGGCGTTCCGGGACTACCGGCTGGGCGCTGTCACCTTCTCGAAGAAGATGGTCGAGCTGCTGAAGCAGATGCTGGCCGGTGAGGCGGTGACGCAGGAGGCGTCGGGTCTGTCCAAGCGCGAGTGGACGGAGTTCATGGCCTCGCTGGGACGGGAATAAAGTCTCTAAATTTTCAATCCATTTTAGATCCATGCATTTTGGTATAAGGAATTAGATTCCGTGACTGCCATTAAGGCGTTCGATTTTGTAGGTTGTCCATCTGGTGGCTTTGTTTTTGGTTATATGCCAGAGCACAAGACCTACGGGTGGAACGGTTTGCCTATCAAATTGCAGTATGGTTATGAGGGGCCAAAAGGCTATGGCCTTCTCCACGTTGAAGGCTATTCGTCAAGAATTAAGCAATTACAAGGGCTTAATTTCGGCACATTTGAAGCGTTCGCTCATAGTGTTGCTACAGGATATACGCACATCTATGCGGCGAAAGATCCAAATAGATTCCAATTAGCCTACCATCAGCCCGGATATAGTTATTACATAGTTGTCCAATTATGTGATGATCCACTTAGCTGGACAATAACAACAGGCCTTCCATCAAGGCCAATTAAAGCCAATCCATTGTGGATTAGGAAAAAGGGTGATGAGTGCGAACCCTCATCAACCGCGCCTGAGCCGCGCAGCCGCTTTACAACACTGTCCTTGCCTCAAAAAATGGGTGCTCAGGGACAGTAAGTCTTGACGCATTGCGCCCTTTATAAGACGCAATCTAATCTCACGCACTACAAAACGCAAATCACAATATTGCTGGGCGCAACTATTGTCTCAAGTATATTATTGATATTATTGAAGTTTTTAAAATTATTAATTGTGCGCTTTTGTTCGAAGTGCGCAAAATGCAGCTTTTTGAAAAAAGCTGCACCAAAAACTCTTATAACTTTAAGCGGGCTCTTTTAGATCCACCATGATCTCGTCCGCCAGCTGTTCCAGGCTGCGGCTGACGTCTTCCACCGCGACATGCGCGGGCACGTTCACCTTGAGTACGGCGCGGAACATCTCCTCGCCGGCGAAGGGGGCGCTCTCGATTGTGCTGCTCAGCTCCTCGATATTCACGCCGAGCTTGCGCAGGGTCTGGGTCACGTCGCGGATGATGCCGGGGCGGTCATGCCCCAGCACCTCCAGCGTCAGCGCCTCGTATTCCTGCGCCGGGGCTGCCTCGAAGCCCTCGGTCACGGTTACGCTCAGCCCGTCGGCCTGAAGCTCGGAAAGTGCCGCGGTGAGGCCGGAGGCAGCATTGGCCGGCACCCGCACCAGCACGATGCCGGCGAACTGCCCGGCCAGACGCGCCAGCCGGCTCTCCAGCCAGCTGCCGCCGCCAGCCGCGATTTTCTCGGAAATGGCGTTCACCAGGCCGGGCCGGTCGGGACCAATGAAGGTCAGTACGAGCGATGTGGTCATGTCTCGTTCTCCGCTCCGGCCTGGTGCCGTTGCTTACCGCTGGTTCCGCTGGCCGAAGAGCTGCAGCAGGAACATGAACAGGTTGATGAAGTTCAGGTACAGGGTCAGCGCATCGTACACGCTGCGCTTGCCCGCCATGTCCACGCCGTAGGCGCTGCCGTACTGAATGTAGTCGGCCTTGATCCGCTGCGTGTCATAGGCCGTGAGGCCCACGAAGATGAACACGCCGAGGATGGAGACGGCGAATGCCACCGCCGGGGAGTGCAGGAAGATGTTGACGAGGGAAGCGATGATGATGCCGAACAGGCCCATCAGGAAGAAGCTGCCCCAGCTCGTGAGGTCCTTGCCGGTGGTGTAGCCGTACAGGCTGGTGGCGGCGAAGGTGCCAGCGGTAATGAAGAACACCTCGGCGATCGAAGTCTCGGTATAGACCATGAAGATGGTGCTCAGGCTGGCGCCCATGGCCCCGCAGAACACCCAGAACAGCGTCTGCGCCGCTTGGGTGGAAAGCTTGTTCACCCCGAAGCTCAGCACCATGACGAAGGCGAGTGGCGCGAAGACGGCGATCCAGGAGAGGATGGTCGGGACTTCAACCGTGTAGCCCTGGGCGTTTTGCGCCGTGGTGTAGAACAGCGCGTGCAGGGCAGGGATGGCGAAGATGGCGTAGGCAACCAGCCCGGTGAGCACCAAGCCAGAGGCCATCCAATTATATACGCGCAGCATATAGGCGCGCAGGCCGGCATCCAGGGCCGCGCTGCCGTAGGCGGAGAAGCCAGTCTGCGCCGTGCGGTAGGAATTGTTCGGGTTTAATGCCATGGAAGAAATTGCTCCTTAAACGGGCCGCAGGGCCCTGGAGTCATGATTCATCCGTTTCGTATGGTTTTCAAGTGAATTGGCGGCGGCGTTGCCGCCAATTCACGCATTACGGGTAAATACGGCTTAGCGGCGCCACCAGCCGCTCTTCTTCACCGCCGGGGCTGCCTCGCTGCCCACGATGATTGGCTTCACCGCCGGTTCCTGGGCGGGTGCCGCCTCAGCCGGTTCGGCCGGGGCAGGCTCGGGCGCAGGGGCCTCGGCGACCGAGACTTCAACCACGGGCTCCGCCGTCCGCTGCGCGTCTTCGGCCGCAGGGCTGGGCAGTTCGTCCACTGTGTCCACAACGGCCGGTTCTTCGATCAGCAGCGGCTGGGCGGCCTCGGCGGCCTCGCGCGCGGCACGGCGGGCTTCCTCCTCGGCGCGCTCGGCGGCCTCGAAGATATCCGCGATATCGGCATAGACCGGCGTGGAAATGGCGTCCTCAGCCGGGGCCTCGCCCTCGCCCGCGGTACGGCGGCGGCGCCCACCTCGGCTGCGGCGGCGCTTGGGCGCGGCTTCCTCGGCTACCATGGCTTCCTCGGCGGCGGGGGCGGCCTCGGTTTCTTCCTGCGGGGCGCCAAGCGCGGCTTCCAGCACCAGGTCGATCTCCGAGGGCAGATCCTCGGTCACGGGCGCGGCTTCCGGCAGAGCCTCGCCTTCCAGCGCCTCGCCTTCCTCGGTTTCGGCCATTTCCGGCGCGCCACGCTCGTCGCGGCGCTTGCCACGGCGGCGGCGGCGGCGCTTGCGGTCGCCATTCTCGCCAATTTCGCCCTTCTCGGCGGCTTTGGCCTCTTCCGTCTCGGCCTCGGTCTCTTCCTCCTCGGCGATCTCCTCCACCGGGGCGGCGATCTGGCGCTCGGGGCGCACGGGTGCCGGGGCAGGGGGCTGCGCCGTCTGCGCCTTCAGCCGCTCGATGCGGAAATTCGTGCCGGTCAGCGTCGCATCCGGGTTGAAGATCACGCGCATGCTGTAGCGTTCCTCGATGATCGAGAGCCGCTCGCGCTTGTGGTTGAACAGATAGAAGGCGATTTCCGGCGGCAGTACGACGGAGATTTCGGCGGCGCGGAACTTCGCGCCCTCATCCTCGATGGCGCGCAGGATATGCAGCGCGGCACTCTCCGGCGAGCGGATATGGCCCATGCCGGCGCAATGCGGGCAGACGATCAGCGACGCCTCGGTGAGCGAGGGGCGCAGGCGCTGGCGCGACATTTCCATCAGGCCGAAATGGCTGATGCTGCCGACCTGGATGCGCGCGCGGTCGTGCTTGAGCGCCTCTTTGAGTCTGCGCTCGACCGCCGCGTTGTTCTTGCGGGACTCCATGTCGATGAAGTCGATGACGATCAGCCCCGCGAGGTCGCGCATGCGCAGCTGCTTGGCTGCTTCCTCGGCGGCCTCCAGGTTGGTGCGCAGCGCCGTGTCCTCGATGCTGCGCTCGCGCGTCGAACGGCCAGAGTTCACGTCGATGGCGACCAGCGCCTCGGTCTGGTTGATGACGATGTACCCGCCGGAGCGTAGCTGCACGACCGGGCTCAGCATGGCGTCCAGCTGTGCCTCGACCTGGTATTTGGAGAAGAGCGGCTGGCCCTCACCCCAGAGCTGCACCTTGCGGGCGTGGCTCGGCATCAGCATGCGCATGAAGTCCCGCGCCGCCTTGAAGCCCTCATCGCCGTCCACCAGGATATCCTCGACATCGCGTGTGTACACGTCGCGGATGGCGCGCTTGATCAGGCTGGCTTCCTCGTAGATCAGCGCCGGGGCGGTGGAGTCCATCGTCTTGTCGCGGATGTCATCCCACAGCCGCAGCAGGTATTCGCAATCGCGCTTGATCTCGGGCTTGGGCCGGTTGGCGCCGGCGGTGCGCACGATCAGCCCCATGCCCTGCGGCACGTCCAGCTCGGACATCGCCTCCTTCAGGCGGCGGCGGTCGGCCTGCGAGGTGATCTTGCGCGAGACGCCGCCGCCGGTGGGCGAGTTCGGCATCAGCACCGAGAAGCGCCCGGCGAGCGAGAGATAGGTGGTGAGCGCAGCGCCCTTGTTGCCGCGCTCCTCCTTCACCACCTGCACCAGCATGATCTGGCGGCGGTGGATCACGTCCTGGATCTTGTAGTTGCGCAGGAAGCGCTGGCGCATGCGGCGCTCGCGGGCTTCCGCCGCGTCATCGCCGTCACCGCCGATCTGCTCGGGGGTGGGGGCTTCCGCGCCGCCCTCGGGCTCGATGATTTCCACACCGTTCACGGTCTCGACCGTCTCAACGGTGGTTTCCGAAGCTTCGGCCATGCCGCCCTCGGCGGCTTCCGCGTATTCGGTCTCGGTCTGTGCCGCCTCGGTGGGGGCCAGTTCGGCCGCCTGGGTCTCTTCCTCAGGCAGCGTTTCCGTCACGGCCGGGGCTTCCGCGTCCGGGGCGATCTCTTCCGCCGCGGGCTCGCTCAGCGCTTCGGCGATGCCGGTGGGCTCCTCCAGCACCTCGCCATGCGGCTCGGGCTCTTCCGGCGGCGGGGCCGCGACGATCTCGATCGGCTTGATCTCGAGCGCCTGGGCGGTCTCGGCGGGGGCGGGAGCCTCCTCCTCGGCCTCTTCCTCGACGGCGCGGGCAGCTTCTTCCTCGGCCTGCAGGGCCAGCAGCTTCTCCCGGTCGGAGACGGGGATCTGGTAATAATCCGGGTGGATTTCCCCGAAGGCGAGGAATCCGTGGCGGTTGCCGCCATACTCAACAAAGGCCGCCTGCAGGCTGGGTTCGACCCGGATCACCTTGGCGAGGTAGATATTGCCTTTTATCTGCTTGCGGCCAACCGTCTCGACGTCGAAATCTTCAAGCCGGTTACCATCCAGAACCACCACGCGGGTTTCTTCCGCGTGGCTGGCGTCGATTAACATTTTTTTCGTCATAAAAGCTCCGGTGCGCGCGGCATGCGCCGGCCCGAGCAGAAGGGCTCAGAGCCGGCAGCGCGTGATATGAGGGTAGAAATTGGGATGCAGACCAGAACCGCGCCTTTTCCGAGCAGAAAATGGAGACTTCGGTAGGCAGAGTGGTCATGGGTCCTTGAACTCGCCGGGGCATGATGCCACGGCCATGTGGTATTTTTTATCGAAAGCTCCGGAGCGCGGAACAGGCCGCATAAGGCCGATCTCCACCCAGGCCCGGAAGCCTGCCCTCGTAGATGACCCAAAAACCCTTGCTCCGCAAGGGGGTTGTTCG
This sequence comes from Acidocella sp., assembly GCA_035519275.1. Classification (GTDB taxonomy): domain Bacteria; phylum Pseudomonadota; class Alphaproteobacteria; order Acetobacterales; family Acetobacteraceae; genus Acidocella. The sequence goes on from DATIWS010000199.1 coordinate 8,695, forward strand.
GGTCAGGCTTTGCGGACAACATGGCTGGAGGAAAGTGAACGAGGCGCTCTTGGGCAAGATTGGCTGTGTTGTCATTGTGAAGAACGAAGAACGCCATATCGCGGAATGGCTCGCCTGGCAGTTCCTCGTCGGGTTCGATTGTGTTTTCCTGTTCGACAATGAGTCCACGGACCAGACCCGCGCCATCGCCGCCGGGTTCGCGCCCCGTTACGACGTGCGGATGCTGGATTGGCCCACCATCGACCGGGGAACGCAGGAACGGGCCTACATGCATGCCATCGGGCTGCTGAAGGACGAATTCGAGTGGCTTGCCTTTTTCGATGCCGATGAGCTCGTGGTTCTGGATGAGGGGCTCAGCCTCAAGGCCATGCTGCAGCAGCGGAGCGAGGCTGCGATTGGCATTCCCTGGGCGCTGTTCGGCTCATCCGGCCATAAGGAGTATCCGCGGGAACTCGTGATAGAGGCCTTCATCCGCCGTGCTCCGGCCTCCTTTCCGCCGAACGCGCATATCAAGAGCATCGTACGCCCGCGGGCGGTGAAACGGGCATTCAACCCCCATGCCTTTGAAATCGACGGCGAATATGTGGACCTCAAGGGGAGGCCCCTGACGTTCCGGTCACCCGGTGTGCTGGCCGAACGGCGCGAGTATGACGGGGTGAAGCTGCATCATTATTTCACACGTTCCTGGGCGCATTGGCAGGCACGGGCGGAGCGAGGAACATTCGGCGCGAAGCGGACAGAGCAGGAGTTTTGTGGCTATGACCGTAACGATATCCTCGATGACGCGGCGGCGCGGCATGCTCTGGGGATACGGCGCATGATAGACGCGCTGCTCTCTCCCGCATCGGCGTCAGTCCCCAGTAAGACCGTGGCGGTCGTGCTGGTGGTCAAGGACGAGGCGAACGACATCCTGCCATGGCTCGCCTGGTACCGGCTGCTCGGCTTCGATGCCGCCATCGTCTATGACGACGATTCCACCGATGGCACCTGGGAGTTGCTGCAGGAGGCGGCGCGGCACTGGGACATCCGCCTGAGCCGCACATTGGGGGACCGCGAGGTCCGCTACCAGAAGCGGCAATGGGATTCCTACCGCCACGCCATCGCCGTTTATAAGGACGAGTTCGAGTGGCTCGCCTTTTTTGACGCGGACGAGTTCCTGCAACTTCGCCAGGACAAGAGCGTGGCAGATTTGCTGGCCCGCTTCCCCCATGCCGATGAGGTGGCGGTGAACTGGTGCAATTACGGCAGCTCCGGCCACGTGCTGAAGCCGCATACCCCGCCGCCTCTGGCTTATACATGGCACGGCGGCGTGCAGCGGCC
>DATIWS010000200.1:0-6078 GCA_035519275.1 Acidocella sp.
CTGTTCCTTCTCTTCGTCTTCGGCCCGTTCGGCGGGCGCAGCAGCGAGAAAATTGGCGCGGTGAGCACGAATTTCCGCCTGTTCGGTCCCAACGACAAAGTGCTGGTCCAGCGCTTCGACGACCCGAAGGTGGCGAATGTCTCCTGCTACGCCTCCTTTGCGCAGACCGGCGGCGTGGCCGGCGGTGTCGGCGTGGCGGAGAACCCGAGCCAGTTCGCGCTCAACTGCATCAAGCACGGGCCGGTCACCCTGCCGGCTGACTTGCCGGACCAGGAGGAGATGGGCTCCATTTCCGCCTCGCTGCTGTTCAAACATTTTATTCTCACCCGCATGGTGGACAGGCAGACCAACACGCTGGTCTATGTGCTCATCAGCACCAAGCTGCTGCACGGCTCTCCTGCGAATGCGGTATCCGCGGTGCCTGCGGGAAATTAGAGCGAGCGTCATTGCGAGCCCGCGCTGCGGGCGAAGCAATCCATCTTGAACGGGTGAAGTCGTTGCGGTTTGTTGCTCAGGTACAGCCGGAGCAGGCGGAGAATATGAACCAAATCGCTATTGGGCTGGCTCGCTCAATTTGATGGGTTGCACTTCGCTTCACCCATCTTGTGGCTTGCTAAGACAATAAAATTGCTTTCCAAAAAATGAGTAGTGCGGATTCACCGAAGGTGAGGACGTTCTAATTTGATTTTCATATTGTGGTCTGTTGGCCGGCTGCGTTCGCCCCCATATTCGTTGCGCCCCAGGTCAGGGGATCAACAGAAGGGAAATTTCCATGGACAAAAATCGCATCAAGGGCGCTGTCAAGCAGGCGCACGGCACCGCCAAGGAAGTCATCGGCAAGGCGACCGGCGACAGAAAGACCGAAGCCGAAGGGACGGTTGAGAAAGTCGCCGGAAAAGTTCAGAGCGGCTTCGGCGAGGCCAAAGATAAAATTCGCGACGCGCTGAGGAAATAGCGCGGTAACGGAAGGATGTCGGTGGTGACCGCTGGGCCTTAAAATTATGTCGAGTAGTCGAAGCCCTGGTGCAGCTGAACGATGGCAAGCTGCCCCCCAAAAGGCGATGAAAAATCGTTCGGTCATCAATCTGGGCCTCCACACGATTCGCGAGGGGCTTGCAAAACCCACACTTGCAGACGTCACACTTGCAGAAGTCACATATACTGTGCTAGCATTTTGCCGCTTGGTTTGAAACTCAACCTAGCTATAATGCGTGTTTCTGAATTTCCATACGAGGAACGCGCCAGCACTCGGCGGAGCGGCTTGGCCGGGCTGTTAAGTTTACGCGGTGGACCTTATGCGACTGAGCATCTGAAATGGGGAGAGGTGGCGAGCGCTTATTTACGGCGCCGACGTTCGCTTCGCGAAGTTCAAGACATACGAATTCCTCGCCGATGCAATGATACACAGGATTCGTTCCCGGCCCTTCCCTTGTCAAATCAGCTGCCATAGGCCCGTCACAACTCTCAGAGAGGAGAGCAGACATGGCAACGACGACGCAACACGCTGGAACCGAAGCTTATATAGGGGCGATTGCCCAACATCCTGAGGCTGCAGCTCATTTAACAGCAGCGACTCACCACGCCGCCGCCGCACATCACCATATGGAGGCGGCCCACAAGCACAATCAGGGCGCCCATGACGAGGCCAAAGAGCATGTAATCGCCGCGGCCGCGCATAGTGAAAAAGCGCACCGACTTACCACCCAGGCTGCAGAGAGCTCCAAAAAGCCGCATTAATTTCGGCGCGTCCCACCACACTAGGTTGGCCTCCAAGCGTCACTGAACGCTTGGAGGCATTTCTTGGTGAACGGTTGCAAGTCTCGGCAATGCGCTCGTGTATAAGAGATGACTGTTCACCCGGAATCGGCAACAGGCGGCGCCTACGAACACAACATAAACTGACTCAGCAAGCATGGTAGGATGGGTGAGGCGTAGCGTAGCCATCATATCCCGCCACGCGGCACTCAAGATGGACTGCTTCGGCCGCGAGCGGCCTCGCAATGGTGGCCTCCACGCCCAAAACCTTGCATCTTCCCGCCCCCCATGCCAAACCCCGCCCGGTTCCGCGTGACTGGCGCTGAGATGGGCAACCATCGGGGAGCGCGGGGCGTTATGCCGCCGCGCGCCTGGGCATCCTTTTGGTTGAACAAATCCGGAGCCGCCCCGTGTCAGACATCGTCAAAATCCGCACCGCCCTCATTTCCGTTTCCGACAAGACCGGCCTGATCGAGTTCGGCCGCGCGCTGGAGGCGCATGGGGTGAAGATCCTCTCCACCGGCGGCTCGGCCAAGGCGCTGCGCGAGGCCGGGGTGCCGGTGAGGGAAGTTTCCGAGCATACGGGCTTCCCGGAAATCCTGGAGGGCCGGGTGAAAACCCTGGTGCCGCAGGTGCATGGCGGCATCCTGGGCAAGCGCAACGACCCGGCGCATGTGGCGCAGATGGCGGAGCACAAGATCGCGCCGATCGACCTGGTGGCGGTGAATTTGTACCCGTTCGAGGCCACCGTGGCCCGCGGTGCGGCGTTCGAGGACTGCATCGAGAATATCGACATTGGCGGCCCGGCGATGATCCGCTCCGCCGCCAAGAACCATGAGAGCGTGGCAGTGCTGACCGCACCTTCGCACTACGCCAAGGTACTGGAGGAGTTGGAGGCGCATGGCGGCACCACGCTCGCCACCCGCCGCCAGCTTGCCGCCGCCGCCTATGCCCGCACCGCCGCTTACGACTCCGCCATTTCCGGCTGGTTCGCCCAGCAGAACGGCGTGGAGTACCCGGAAAGCTTCGCCTTCTCCGGCACCAAGAAGCAGGAGCTGCGCTACGGCGAGAACCCGCACCAGTCGGCGGCGTTCTATACCTCCTCCCCTGCCCGTTTCGGCGTGGCCACCGCCACCCAGCACCAGGGCAAGGAACTCTCCTATAACAATTACAACGACACCGACGCGGCGTTTGAATGCGTCGCGGAGTTCGACGCCCCGACCGTGGTGATCGTGAAGCACGCCAACCCGTGCGGCGTGGCCAGCGCCCTCAACCTGGCCGATGCCTGGGATGACGCCCTGGCCTGCGACCCGGTTTCCGCCTTTGGCGGCATTGTCGCCGTGAACCGCACGCTGGACGAAGAGACCGCCGCCAAGATTGCCAGCATCTTCACCGAGGTGATCATCGCCCCGGACGCGACCGAGGGCGCCAAAGCCGTGCTGGCCGCAAAGAAGAACCTGCGCCTGCTCACCACTGGCGGCGTGCCAGACGCAACCGAGGCTGGCGTGACCTTCAAGTCCCTCGCCGGCGGCTTCCTGCTGCAAACGCGCGATGCCGGGCGGATTCTCTCCCACAGCGTAAAAATCGTTACCCAGCGCGCGCCGACGGAAAAGGAAATGAACGACATGCTGTTTGCCTTCCGCGTGGCGAAACACGTGAAGTCCAACGCCATCGTCTACGCCAAGAACCTGATGACGATCGGCGTTGGGGCCGGGCAGATGAACCGCGTAGACTCCGCCCGCATCGCCGCCTGGCGCGGCAAGGCGGCGAACCTGGACTTCACCGGCTGCGCCGTGGCGTCCGATGCGTTCTTCCCCTTCGCCGACGGGCTGGAAGCGGCGATCGCCGCCGGGGCCTCCTGCGTGATCCAGCCGGGCGGCTCGATCCGCGACAAGGAGGTGATCGAGGCCGCGGACAAAGCGGGCATCGCCATGGTGTTCACCAATATGCGGCATTTCCGCCACTGAACCGCTTATGCTAGGATACGCAGGATGATACTCCCATTCACCTTGCCAGATTGGCTGCCAGGCTGGGCATTGCTGCTGCTGGCTCTGCCGGTGTTGCTTTGGGCTCTGGCCTTCCTGCTGATGCCTTTCAGCGTATTCGGGGTTAAAGCGCGGCTGGAGGCGCTGGAGGCGCAGGTAGATGCGCTGCAGGACGATCTGCGCATGATCAGCATGCGCATGTCGGGGGGCCTGTCGCCTGCCTCCCGCAGCTCGGACGCCTATGAGGACGTGCCGGATTTCGGCCGTCTGAAGAAGTCCCGCGCCAGCTTCGCCCCTGCGCCGGAGGTGGAGGAAGAACTTCCTCCACCGCGCCGGGAGCCGATCCCGACGCCGCAGCCTCTGCGCGAGCGGCTCTCTCCCGCCCCGCAACCCAACCGCCCGCGCCGAACCGAGCCCCGGCTCGATTAGCGCAATGCGCGTCTTCGTCTCTGGCGCGTCCGGCTATGTTGGGGGAGGCATCGCCCGGCATCTGGCCGCGCGGGGACACGAAGTTCTGGGCGGGCTACGCCGCGCCGCCAAGCTTCCCGAAGGCGTGGAGCCCTGTCTCACCAGAGACCTCGCCGACCACGCGCCGGATCTTTCCGGGGTGGACACGGTAGTGCATGCCGCCGGGCTGGCGCATACCCGCAACCCGCTGCAAGGCGCCTGGAACCGCAGCAACGTGCTGGCTGCCGAAAACCTGGCCAAGGCGGCGCTGGATGTCGGGGTTAAGCGCTTCGTGCTGATCTCCAGCATCGGCGTGCTCGGACGCGCCATGGCGGGGATTGCCGACGAAACCACGCCCCCCGCCCCGGCCGACGACTACGCCAAAAGCAAACTCGCAGCGGAAGCAAGACTGCGCGCATTGCTGGGTGAGCGCCTCTGCGTGCTGCGCCCGGCGGCAGTCGTCGGCCCCGGCTGCCCCGGCAATATCCCACTCCTGCTCAAGCTTCTGCGCCGCCATGTACCGCTGCCTTTCGCCAGCATCCACAACGCCCGCAGCTTCATCGCACTGAACGATCTGGCCCGGCTGGCGGAACTGGTGTTGCAGGACAAGACAGCACGCCCGCTGGTATTGGCGGCGCATCCGGTGCCGATTTCCACCCCGGAACTGATCCGCGCCTTGGCCGAAGGCATGGGCGTGGCCCCTAACCTCTTCGTCTTCCCCCCTGCTCTGCTTGGTCTGACCGCCCGGGCCGCCGGCCGCGAGGCGATGTGGCAGTCCCTGGCCGGCAGCTTCGCGGTTGCGCCGCACGCCGCCCTGGCCTTGGGCTGGAAACCCGCGGAATCCCTGGCCGAAACACTGCGCGCCACGTCACGGTATTATGTTACCACAACCAAAACCCCTTGACGTAAGGCGCGTAAATCCTCATAAGCCCCGGCACTGAGTCATTTGGATGTAACTTATGAAAACCACAATCTCCATCAAACCGGCGGATGTGAAGAAGGACTGGGTCCTGATCGACGCCGAAGGCCTGATCCTGGGCCGCCTGGCCGCTATCGTGGCCACCCGCCTGCGCGGCAAGCACAAGGCGATCTTCACCCCGCATGTCGACTGCGGCGACAACATCATCATCGTCAACGCCGACAAGGTGAAGCTGACCGGCAAGAAGATGGAAGATTCCGTCTTCTACTACCACACCGGCTACCCCGGCGGCATCAAGGGCCGTAACGTCAAGGAACGCCTGGCCGGCAAGAACCCGCAGACCGTGGTGGAAAAGGCGATTGAGCGCATGATCACGCGCGGCCCGCTGCAGCGCCAGCAGATGAAGAACCTGTACGTCTATGCGGGCCCCGAGCACCCGCACGCCGCTCAGCAGCCGAAGGCGCTCGATGTCGGCGCGCTGAACACCAAGAACCGGAGGGCCTAATCCATGTCCGCGACCACCAATGCTTTTGCGGGTCTGAAGGACCTGACCACCGGTACCGCCGCTGCTCCGGAAGCCACCCCGAAGCGTGAGCCCAAGCGCGACGCGCTCGGCCGCTCCTACGCCACCGGCCGCCGCAAGAACGCCATCGCCCGCGTGTGGGTGAAGCCCGGCAAGGGCGAGATCCTCATCAACGGCAAGAAGGCGCCGCAGTATTTTGCCCGCCCGGTGCTGCGCATGCTGATCACCCAGCCCTTCCTGGTGGCTGACCGCTACAACCAGTTCGACGTGTACTGCACCGTCACCGGTGGTGGCCTCTCCGGCCAGGCCGGCGCCGTGCGTCACGGCATCTCCCGCGCGCTCACCCTGTACGAGCCGGAGCTGCGCGGCATCCTGAAGGCCGCCGGGTTCCTCACCCGTGACCCGCGTATGGTCGAGCGCAAGAAGTACGGCAAGCCGAAGGCCCGCCG
>DATIWS010000201.1:0-2792 GCA_035519275.1 Acidocella sp.
AGCACCGCCGCCAACCCGGTGTTCCGCCAGGGCATGGTGAGCGACTTCCTCGGCTTGCGCTTCATCACCACCACGGAAGCCTATGTGCAGAGCCATCCGAGTATAGGCGGGCTTTATGTGCGCCGTCCGATCGTGTGCGGACAGGGCGCGCTGATTGAGGGTGATTTCGCTGGTATGGCCGCCAATGATGTGGCGCCGAAGGACAGCCTGGTGCAGGTGATCGATGGCGTGGCCATGGTGACGCGCGAGCCGATCGACCGGCTGCAGCAGATCATCGCCCAGAGCTGGTACTGGATTGGCGGGTTCTGCGCGCCATCCGACACCACCACCACCCCGAACACCGTGCCGACGGCGACGAACGCCAATTACAAGCGCGCGGTGATGATCGAGCATATCGGTTAAGGAGGGGCGCGCATGTCTACTGGTGCGAACCAGCCTTTCCGGCCGGCGGGAACGGTGGCGGCTTCGGCCTCCACCACCCCGGCAAATGTGGCGCTCGCGGGCGGCGGTGCCGCCGTGCTGGTGTACAACGCCTCTTCAGCGACCGCTTTCTTCCGGCTCGGTGCCGCGACCGGGCTGAATGCCACGACCTCCGACACCCCGGTACCGCCGGGCGCAAGGATGCTGGTGGATGCAGGGCCGTTTGTGCGCAACGCCGCCGTGGTGCTGAGTGCTGGAACCGGGACCGTGTATTTCACGTTGGGCGACGGGGATACGTACTGAGATGTCCGGCTCCGTGGCGAGCGGGTTCAGCGATGCCCAGAAGGTCCAGGTCCGCAGATATTGCGGGTATCCGGCCTATGGCGCCGGGGAGGCGGGGTTCAGCTCGTGGCGGTTTTTCCAGGCCTATGGGACGCTGGAATACCGGTTGAACAACCTCGCGCCGGCGGAGATCGCCGTCGTGCTGCAATACGTTTCCACTCTAGGGACGATTGAGGTGGCGATCCCGCGGATCTCGGAGAACCTGGACACCGAGAGCGCGGCGGCGTGGACGCATAATGCCGATGAGCTGAAGGACCGCGAGGCGTTGTTCGACAGCTGGCGGCGGCGGTTGTGCGGGTTTTTGGGGGTGCCGCCGGGCCCGGCCATGGGCCAGGCCGGCGTGACGCTGGTGGTGTAAGCGCATGGATGGGGTGAAGCTGGCTGACCGCCTGGCCTATGGGGCGGGATGTGCTGCGAGGCGCGTGGGCTTTGTGCATGACGCGTTCCGCCCCGATGGGCCGGAGGCGCCGCTTGACCCCGCCCGGCGGTTTCTGCGCCTGAGCGTGGCCTATGCGTTGCCCGGCGGCTCGGTGACCGCGCCGAGTGGCTTTGCCGCGCCGTTCCGGCAGGCCTGGGCGGATTGGAGTTATCTGCGCCCCGGCGATTATCTGGCCGGGCCGGAGGGGGTGGCGTTGGTGGCGGAGATAGAGCTGCCGAAGCCCATGCTGGTGGTGATGACAAACGCCATGGTGACGCTGGCGCGGCCGGCGGCGCCGGTGCTGGCGGGGTTGAATCCGTATGGCGCGGTGACGCGGACGACCGAGACGGTGCTGGTGCGGGGCTTTCCGGCAAGCCTGCTCGCGGGAGGAGGTGGGGAGCGCGCCAGGGCCGGGCTGCCGGATGACGCGAAGTTGCCGGGGTTCACCGCGATGCTGCCGATTGTTGCAGGCGTGCAGCCGGGTGTTGACGATGTGTTGATGGATGAGCGGGGCGGGCGCTTCGTGCTGACGGCGGTTGAGCATGTCGGCGCGGTGTGGCGGTTCTCTCTGGTGCAGGCGGTGAGCTGATGGCCGACCAGGCGGATGCGGAAAATGCGCTGGCAGCGCTGGTGGCGAATGCGCTCTACCCGGATGGGACAGATGCGGCCAGCGTGACCGGTCTGGTTTGTAGGGTGTATCGGGGCTTTCCGAACCCTACAGCGCTGGATGCGGATCTTGCCGCTGGGATCGTGCATGTTTCGGTGACGGCTGGTGATGGCACGGTGCGGAATGTGACGCGGTATCCGCGCCAGTGGCGTGCGGTGAAGCCGGTGGCGCAGGTGTTGAGCGTCGTGGTGCAGGGTGTTTGCGCCACCTTCTCCGGCACCTGCGCGGTGGGGCAGTTGGCTGGAGTGCTCGTGAATAAGCAGACATTTGCTTATGCGGTGCAGGCCAGCGACAGCCCGGCGACGGTGGCGAGCAATCTGGCGGCGATGATCCGCGCCGCCGGGTGGATCGTGAACTATGCCGGGAGCGGGCTGACCGTGCCGGGGGCGGAGAGATTCACTGCGCGGGTGGTGGCCGGGGCCGGGGCACTGCAGGAGATCAAGCGCCAGGTGCAGGATTTCAAGGTGACGATGTGGTGCCCGAACCCGGCGGCGCGCGATGCCGTCGCGCCGGTGATTGATGCCGCTCTGGCGGTGGTGAAGTTCATTCCGCTGTCCGATGGCTCTTCCGGGCACATGGTTTTTGCAGGCACCGCAACGCAGGACGGCGGTGCGGAGACCTGCCTGTTCCGGCGGGAGCTGACCTGGGCGGTGGAGTATCCGACGACGTTGGGGCAGACGGCGCCGGCGATGCTGTTCGGCACGGCAACGGCGACAGCCGATGCGGTTGTGCTCGGCGATTTTCAGAGTTGAGGGAAAACATGACATTTCATTTGGTGGTGCTGAAACCGTTCGGTGGTTACCGGCGGGGTGAGCTGATTACCGATACGGCGGCCGTGGAGAAGATCCTGGCCGGGCCGCAGGCCAGCTACGTTGTGCGCGTTGCGGCGAAGGGGGGCTAAGACATGCCGATTGTGCAGCAGGGCGCGCTGAATACCACCGCGCT
>DATIWS010000202.1:0-2146 GCA_035519275.1 Acidocella sp.
TACCTGCCGCAATTCCACCGCGTGCCGGAGAACGATGCCTGGTGGGGCAAGGGCTTCACCGACTGGACGAATCTGGGCCGGGCGCTGCCGCGCTTCATCGGCCATGTGCAGCCGCGCATCCCGCGCGACCTCGGCCATTACTCGCTGGACGACCCGAACACGCTGAAGCGGCAGATCGAGATGGCCAAGGGCGCGGGGCTGGAAGGCTTCGTGTTCTACACCTACTGGTTCAACCGGCACCGCCTGCTGGAAAAGCCGCTGGAGCAGTTTCTCGCAGATAAATCCTTGGACTTCTCCTTCTGCGCGATGTGGGCGAACGAGAACTGGACACGGCGCTGGGACGGGCTGGAGCGCGAGGTGCTGATCGCGCAGGAATATCTGGAAGAGGACGACCCGGCGCTGATCGCGCATTTCGTCCGGCTGTTCGAGGACCCGCGCTATATCCGCATCGACGACCGGCCGCTGCTGATGATCTACCGCGTCACGCTGATCCCCGAAGCGGCGGCGCGCATCGCCAAATGGCGGCGCATTTTCAGCGGGTTGCACAGCGAGCGCCCGCTCATCATCATGGCGCAGAGCCTGGGCGATTACGATCCGGAGCCCTACGGGCTGGATGGCGCGGTGGAATTCCCGCCACATAAGCTGAGCCAGGAGACCAAGCGGATCAACGACACGCTCACCCTGCTCGACCCGGATTTCGCGGCCACGGTGCATGATTATGCCGATATCGCGGAGACATCGCTGACGCTGCCGGTGCCGGATTATCCCTTGATAAAGACCATCGTGCCCGGCTGGGACAATGATCCGCGCCGTGAGGGCAAGGGGCTGGCGCTGCATGAGGCAACGCCCGCGCGCTACCAGGACTGGCTTGAGAAACTCATAGATTATACCGCTGAACATCCGTTTTACGATGAGCGCATCATCTGCGTGAACGCATGGAATGAATGGGCCGAGGGCGCGTTCCTGGAACCGGACGTCCATTCGGGCGCCGCCTTCCTCAACGCCACCGCGCGGGCGATCTGCGAGCGTGACATGGCGGAATTCTCCGCCGGGATTCTGCTGGTGGGGCATGACGCGCAGGCGCATGGCGCGCAGTTGCTGCTGCTCAACATCGCCCGCAAGCTGAAGCGGCAATGGGGCATCAAGGTGCATCTGCTGCTGCTCGGGGTCGGCCCGCTGCTCGGCAAATATTACGAGACCGCCGAGGTGAGCGTCGCCTATGACAAGACGATCGTCGGCAATCTGCTCGATAAATACAAAGCGATGGGCATACGTGCCGCCATCGTCAACTCCGCCGCCTCGGCGCGGGTGGTGCCATGGCTGGAGCAGCGGGGCATAAGCGCCACCATGCTGGTGCATGAGATGCCGCAGCTGCTGAAGGAGTATAATCTGGAAATCCAGGCGCGGCTCGGTGCGGGCGCTGCGAGCCAGCTCGTGTTTTCTTCCCGTTATTTACAGGAGACATTCGCGGCGGCGGTGGAACTGCGACGTGAGAACGCGGTGGTGTTGGCGCAGGGCAATTACCAGGACATGCGCTTCAACGAAGCGGCGCGCATCCGCATAAGGCGCGAGCTGGGCATACCGGATGAGGGCTTCCTGGTGCTGGGCGCCGGGTTCGGGCATATCCGCAAGGGGTTCGATCTCTTCCTGCAAATGGCAAGGACGTTGGCGGCGCGACGGAGCGATGTGCACTTCGTCTGGGTGGGCGACATCGAGTTCATGCTGCGCACCTATCTCGCCCCCGAGATGGAGCAGGCGCGCAAGGCAGGCTGTTTCACCCACATCCCCTACACTGAGCGCGTGGCGGAATATTTCTCCGCCGCGGATGTACTGGCGATGACCTCGCGCGAGGACCCACTGCCGACGGTGGTGATGGAGGCGCTGGCCTGCGGCGTGCCCTGCGTCGCCTTCGACGAGAGCGGCGGCATCCCCGAGCTGCTGCGCCAGGAGCAAGCCGGGCGCGTGGCGCCACAGGCGGATGTGGATGGCTTCCTGGCCGAACTGGCGGCGCTGCTGAACCATAAGGCGCTTGCCGCATTGCGCCCGCGCCTGGCCACCATGGCGGCGAAAAAATTCGAGTTCGGCACCTATGTGCGGGAGCTGCTGCGCCTCGCGGCCCCTGCGCTGAAGACGGTGAGCGTGGCGG
>DATIWS010000203.1:0-6248 GCA_035519275.1 Acidocella sp.
TTCCACCAGCGGCGGGGGAAAGCGCTCCAGCGCCGCCTCGAACCAGCGGTTCAGCTGGCTGGTGGAGATGCGCAGGTTCCACTTCTCGTAGGTGGCGCGCAGGGCGGGGAACAGCTTGGCCACGCCCTCGCCGGTCTCGGCTGAGAGCGGCACCACGGTAATGCCCTTCATCTGGCTAAGCGAGATGGAGATGCGGTCCAGCGCCGCCTTGCGCGCATCGCCGCGGTCTTCCACCGCGTCCCATTTCGTCAGGGCGATCACGCAGGCCCGGCCCTCGCGCTCGACGAGGCGGGCGATGTGCAGGTCCTGCTCCTGCACGCCATTCACGGCGTCGATGGCCAGCACCACCATCTCGGCGCGCTTCAGCGCCTCGATCGAGGAGGAGGTGGACATCTTCTCCAGCCCCTCGTCCACCTTCGCGCGTTTGCGCAGCCCGGCGGTATCCACCACGCGGTAGAGCTTGCCGTCCGGTCCGGTGAAATCCACCGACACGGCATCGCGCGTCAGCCCCGGTTCCGGCCCGGTGATCATGCGCTGCTCGCCCAGCAGATAGTTCAGCAAAGTCGATTTGCCTGCATTCGGCCGGCCGACAATGGCCAAGTGCAGAGGCAGGTTTTCCGCATCCTCTTCTTCGCCTTCTTCCGGCTTCGGCAGCCGGTCGGCGATCTCGGTCATCAGGTTGTAGATGCCCTCGTTATGCTCGGCGGAAATGGCGCAGGGCTCGCCCATGCCCAGCTCATAGGCCTCCATGGCGGCGGCGGCACCGCCGCGTCCCTCGGCCTTGTTGGCCACCACCAGCACCGGCTTGCCCGAACGGCGCAGCCAGGTGGCGAAATGGTGGTCCTCCGGCAGCAACCCGGCCCGTGCGTCGAACACGAACAGCACGAGGTCCGCGTGCTCCACCGCCAGCGAGGTCGAGGCCCGCATACGGCCGGGCAGCGTGTCGGGCGCGGCTTCCTCCAGCCCGGCCGTGTCCACCAGCAGCACCTTCGTGCCGGCCAGCACGCACTCGGCCTCCTTGCGGTCGCGCGTTACGCCCGGCGTATCGGCCACGAGCGCGATGCGCGCCCCGGCCAGCCGGTTAAAAAGTGTGGACTTGCCGACATTCGGCCGTCCGGCAATGACAACGTGCGGTATCATGATCAGGCATATGCAGTCAGTTTGGCGTTGCGTGTCAGCTGGAGCAGCAAGCCGCCGGCAGCCAGGGGCGTCATCTCCGCCACGGCATTGCTGCCCAGCTTCTTTATCTGCTTCAACTCTCCGGCCACCGGGTCCACCAGCGCAGCCTCGCCGTGGTCGCTCACCAGCAGCAAGAGGCCGTTCACCAGGGTCGGTCCGGCCCAGCTGATCGGGTTCATCTGCTTCTTCATGTTCTCATAGGCCGGCAGCTGCAGCGACCAGCTGATCAGCCCGTCGTCGGCGTGCACGGCGTAGATGGTCTGGGTCTTGTCCAGCACGAAGGCGAAGCCGCCGGCCAGGCAGATGGGCTGCGTGCCGGTGGCGTTGTGCGTCCACACCTTGGCGCCGGAGTGCAGGTCCACGGCCATCATCGTGTCGCCCAGGTTGATGGCATAGACCACGCCGCCCGCGATGACCGGGGAGGCGACGATGTCCGAAAGGTCGAGCAGGCCAGTCTGGCCGAAGGAGGCAGCGAGGCTCTGCTCCCACACCGGCGTGCCGGAAGCGGCATTGATGGCCGCCAGCAGCCCGTTGGAGAACCCCGCGGCGATGATGCCGTCGGCGAAGGCAGGCGGCCCGGCGACCATCACCGCGGTGGAGGTCGTCTGACCGGCCGAGCCGTCGAAGCGCCAGCCCGGGGTGCCGGAGGCGGCATCAAACGTGAGCAGCAGGTCGTCCTGCGTGACCAGAGCCACCAGCCCGCCCGCCACCAGCGGGGCCGAGCGGGTGGGGAAGTCCAGCTGTTGGTGCCACAGCATCTTGCCGCTGGCCGGGTCCAGGGCGCGCAGTTCGGCATAGCCGGTGCTGGCATAGAGCTTGCCGGAGTCGTAGGCGATGCCGCCGCCGAGATTCTGCTCGGACGCATGCTTCGGCCGGGTGTTGGCGTGCCAGATCAGGCTGCCATCGGTGAGCGAGAAGGCGCGCACCGTTGCGTCGGCGTCCATGGTGAACACCTTGCCCTCGGCGATGACGGGGCTCGCCATTAGCGGCTGGCGGAAGCCGCCCGGCGTTCCGATATCGGCACGCCATGTGGGTTTGAAGTTGAGCGGCGCGGCCGCGTTGCCCGGCGCATGCGTGGCGTTGGCCAGCGGTTGCGGCCAGTCGGCCAGGGCGGTGGCCTGCGGCACGCTCACCGGCGGCGGGTTCACGGCCACATCCATGCTGGCCTGCGCCAGCACGGGGATCTGCTTGCCCTCGATCTTGGGTTTCGGTTTGGTGCAGGAGGCCAGCAGCCCGAGCGTCATCAGGCTGGCGGTGGCGGTGCGGCGTCGCATCATGGGGCGTCTCATCCGTTCAAACTGGCAAGCAGGCCTTGGGCGCGTTCGCGCACGCCAACCGGGGCGGTGGGGTCGGAGGCAAGTTCCGTGAACAAGGCTTTCGCCAGCCCGGTGTTGCCCTGGTGCAGATAGGTCAGCGCCTGGGTTTCGCGCGCCAGGGCATGGTACGGGTTGGTATCGGCGGCGAGCGGCTGCAGCCGGGCCTGGATGTCGGTATCCGGCACCGCGCCCAGCGCGTGCTGCGCCCAGAGCAGGGTGGCAAGGTCGCGCAGCAGCTTGTCCGCGCCGCCATCCTGGGCCACGCCGGTCCACAGCGCGTTGGCCTGATCCAGCTTGCCGGCGGCGGCGTACAGCCCGGCGGCGCGCAGGTTCGCCAGGGTCTTGTAGCCCTCCGGCGCGGATGCCGCGAATTTGTTCAGGTTTTGCGCCGTCTGCACCGCCTGGTCCGGGGTGATCTGCCCGCCCTGCTGGTCCGCCGACTGGGTGAGGGCGAGGTATTGCGTGGCCGCCTTGTCCGCCAGCTTCGCCTTGTACGAGCTGTAGGCCTGCTGCGCGCCGACACCGGCCAGCACCAGAACCATGGCGGCGATCAGATAGCCGCCATAGCGCTTCGCCAGGGCCATCGCCCGCTCATGGCGCAGATCCTCGGAAACCTCGTCAAAAATATCGACCACGCGATAATCCCATAAGTGACTCTGTGGGAAACCTCTTAGCCGGGCGTGCCGCGCGCGGCAACGCAGGCGGTCAGGCGGCGTTCCACCCGCGCCCGGCCGATGAGCGGCAGCAGCTTCGCCATCTCCGGCCCGTGCTCCTCGCCGGTGAGGGAAAGGCGCAGCGGCTGGAACAGCGCCCGGCCCTTCGCACCGGTGGCTTCCGAGACTGCTCCGGTCCAGGCCTTCCAGGTCTCCTCATCCCACGGCTCGGCGGGCAGCGTGTCCAGCGCGGCGCGCAGCACCAGGGAGTTGCCCGGCAATTCCGGCGCAGGCAGCTCATCGGCCACCACCTCCCACCAGCGCCGCGCCTCGGTCAGCATGTCCAAATTGCCGCGAATTGCCAGCCAGAAGTGTTCGTCCGCTCCTTCGGGCAGGCGGTCCTTTACCGCCTCGTATTCCAGGTGATGCAGGAATTTGCGGTTCAGCCCGAGCAGCTGCTTCGCGTCGAAGCGTGGCGGGGAGCGGCCGAAATCGGAGAGGCTGAAGCTGCCGATCAGCTCTTCCATCGGCACTGCCGCCGGGTCCTTGTTGGTGCCGAGCCGCGCCAGATAGGCGGTGATCGCAGCCGGCTCGATGCCGTCCTTGCGCAGCGATTTCAGCGAGATCGAGCCGATGCGCTTGGAGAGCTTCTCGCCATCGCCGCCCGAGATCAGCGGCAGATGCGCGAAGCGCGGCACCGGCGCGCGCGTGATCGCCTGGAACAGATCGATCTGTACCGCCGTGTTGGACACATGGTCTTCGCCCCGGATGATATGGGTGATGCCCATGTCGGCATCGTCCACCACCGAGGTGAAGGTGTAGAGCGGCGTGCCGTCGGCGCGGATCAGCACCGGGTCAGAGACCGTGCCGAGCTTGATGTTGCGCGGCCCGAGCACAAGGTCATTCCACGATGCCGCGCCATCGGAGAGCTTGAAGCGCCAGTAAGGCGTCTTGCCATTGGCCTCGGCGGCGGCGCGCTGCTCGGCGGTCATCGAGAGTGCTGCGCGGTCATACACCGGGGGCAGCTTGCGCTTCACCAGCGCGGCGCGCTTGGCCGCCAGTTCGTCCTCGTTCTCGAAGCACGGGTAGAGGCGGCCAGCGGCCTTCAACTGCTCCGCCACCTCGGCGTAGCGGGCAAAGCGGTCGGACTGCCTTGCCGTCTCGTCCCAGGAAATGCCGAGCCAGCGCAGATCGTCATAGATCCCCTGCTCGTATTCCGGCCGCCCGCGTTCGGTGTCGGTATCATCCAGCCGGAGCAGGAAGGTACCGCCCTGATTGCGGGCGAACAGGAAATTCACCAGCGCGGCGCGCGCGTTGCCGACATGCAGATAGCCCGTGGGGCTGGGAGCGAAGCGAACTTTAACCATCCCCGGGGGTTAGACCATTTGCGCCGTCTGGGGAAGTTAGATCCCGAGCCGGTCGCGCATCTGGTAGTACCAGGCGCCGATAACGGTGAGCGGCACGCGGAAGGTCTTGCCGCCGGGGAAGGGGAAATAGGGCAGGTTGGCGAAGACGTCGAAGCGCGAGGTATCGCCCGCTACCGCTTCGGCCAGGATGCGCCCCAGCAGATGCGTGGTGGTCACGCCATGGCCGCTATCGCCATGCGAGAAGAACACTCTCGGCGCCAGCTTGCCCATTTGCGGAAAACGCGTGAGCGTGAGCGCGAAATTGCCGCTCCAGGTGTAGTCGATCCGCGCATTCTTCAGGCTGGGGAAGGTCTTCAGCATCAGCGGCACGATCTTGTCGCGGATGCTCACCGGGTCGGTCCCGCCATAGACGATGCCGCCGCCGTACAGGATGCGGTTATCCGCGCTGCGGCGGAAGTAATCCAGCACGTAGTTGCAATCCTCCACGCACACATTGGAGGGCAGCAGGCGCTTGGCCTCGTCGCCCAGTGGCTCGGTCGCCAGCACCTGGGTGGAGACGGGCATGATCCGCCATTCCAGCTCCGGCAGCACGTTGTGCATATAGGCGTTGCCGCAGACGAACACGTATTTCGCCTTCACTTCGCCTTGCGCCGTCTTCACCACGGCGTTGTCCTTGTCCACGTACACGACCGGCGAGTTCTCGTAGATTTTCCCGCCCAGGGACTCGAAAGCCTCGGCCTCGCCCTGCACCAGGTTGAGCGGGTGGATGTGCCCGCCCTTTTTGTCGATCAGGCCGCCGACGTAACGGTCCGTCACCACATGCGGGGCCAGCCCCTTCTTGTCCAGCAGCTCGAACTGGTCGTAGCCGAAGCTGTTCCACACCTTCACATGGTGTTCCAGCTCGCGCATCTGCTTAGGCGTCAGCGCCGTGGCCAGCATGCCTGGCTGGAGGTTGCACTTGATTCCGTATTTCTGCACGCGCTCGCGGATGATGTCGCCGCCCTCGCAGGCGAGCGCGCCGATCAGCTTCCCGGCCTTCTCGCCATAGCGGGCCGAGATCACGTCCAGGTCGCGCGAATAGCCGTTCACGATCTGCCCGCCATTGCGGCCCGAGGCGCCGAAGCCGACACGCACTGCCTCCAGCACGATGACGGAGAAGCCGCGCTCCGCTAGTTCCAGTGCCGCCGCGGTGCCGGTGAACCCGGCGCCGATGACGCAGACATCCGCCGTGACGCTCCCTTGCAGGGGCGGGCGCGCATCCTGCTTGTTGGCGGTGGCCGCGTAGTAGGATTTCACGTGCTCAGTCATTTCTTTTCCGGTCCAATCAACAAAACACCAAAAACCGCGCCGAGCACTGTCATGGTGATCACCATGAGCCGAATCTTATAGGCTGCGGCCCGTGCCTGCGCCACCACCTCCGCGCGCATATTCTGCTCGGCCGCCGCCACACGTGCCTCGATCGGGCCTGCGCCGTTGGCCACGATGGCGGCGGTGTCGGGGTCCACCTTGTCCGCCAGCGCCGCGATCGCCGCCGCCTGGGCCGTGGCATCGGGTGCTGCGAGCACCGCATCCAGCGCGTCCTGCTGGTGCATCTCGTCGATCACCGGGGCAGGGATGGAGAAGCTGGCGAAGGTGCCGATCAGCCCGGGGAGCAGAAAGGCGCACAGCATGAAGCCGAGGCGTGAGGTGGAGATTTTGGCCATGCTTCAAGCCATTCGCAGGTTTTTCCGGCG
>DATIWS010000204.1:0-4983 GCA_035519275.1 Acidocella sp.
GGCCAGCACCGCCTCGGACGTGGCGGTGGAGATGCGGATATGCCCGGGCATGGCGAAGGCGGAGCCCTGCACCACGCCGGTATGGGCTTCCTCCAGCAGGGCCATGGCGAAGTCCGCGTCCGTGTGCAGCTTGCGCCCGCCTGGGGTGGTCTTGCCAAGGCAGCCGGAGATGCCGGGGAACACGTAGAATGCGCCTTCCGGCTTGTGGCAGGCGAAGCCCGGCACCTGATTCAGCGCCGCCACCACGAGGTCGCGCCGCGCCTGATACGCTGCCGCCCGTTCGGCCAGGAAATCCTGCGGGCCGGTGAGCGCCGCCAGCGCCGCCGCCTGGCCCACCGAGGACACGCCAGACGTGGCCGTGGCCTGCACCACTGTACAGACCTTGATGAGCTCCGCCGGGCCGAAGCACCAGCCCACGCGCCAGCCGGTCATGGCGTAAGTCTTCGACACGCCGGAGACCGTCACCACCCGGTCCGCCAGATCCGGCGCCACGCCGAGCAGGGTGACATGCTGGCGGCCGTCGAAGAGCAGGTGCTCGTAGATGTCGTCGGACAGCACCCACACATGCGGATAGGCGCGTAGCACTTCCGCCAGCGCCTTGAGTTGGGCCGCGGTGCAGGCGGCGCCGGAGGGGTTGTTCGGGTAGTTCAGCAGCAGCAGCCTGGTGCGCGAGGTGATGGCGCGTTCCAGCGCCTCGGGGCGCAGCATGAAGCCGTCCTCCTGCGGGCAGGGCACGAACACCGGCCTGGCGCCGGTGAAATTCACCGTCTGCTCATAGCCGGCCCAGGCGGGGGCGGGGATGATCACCTCGTCCCCGGCCTCGGTGAGCGACATCAGCGCGTTGAAGATCGCCTGCTTGCCGCCATTGGTGACGAGCACATCCGCGGGCCGGATCTTCACGCCATGTTCGCGGTGGAATTTTTCCGCCACGGCCGTGCGCAGCGCCTCTGTGCCGCCGAGCGGGGGGTATTTGGTCTCGCCGCGCAGGGCGGCCTCATGCGCCGCCTGCACAACATGTTCGGGGGTCGGGAAATCCGGCTCGCCGAGGGAGAGCGAGATCACGTCGTGCCCCTCCGCCCGCAAGGCGCGCGCCCGCGCTGCCGTGGCAAAGGTGGCCGCCAGTTCGGTCCGTCCGATTCGCGCTGCAAATTTCGTCATGGGCCGGGTTTAGGCCGTGCAGCTTGCCTTGGGCAAGCAAGGACTTAGGGCCAGCAAACCGGGCGGGGCTGCCGTGCCGTGGGCAGATTGCTCGTGGCGGGAGGTGGGATTATGACCGCGTACCGGTTTTTTTTCACATCCGCAGAGGGAGCGTAGCATGGCTGAAAATTTCGACGTCATCGTGATCGGGGCTGGTCCGGGCGGCTATGTTTGCGCCATTCGCGCGGCGCAGCTCGGCCTCAAGGTCGCCTGCGTCGAGAAGCGTGCGGCGCTGGGCGGCACCTGCCTGAACATCGGGTGCATCCCCTCCAAGGCGCTGCTTCAGTCCTCCGAGGATTTCGAGCATGCCAAGCACGGGCTGCAGGACCATGGCATCTCCGTGGGCGAGGTGAAGATCGACATCGCCCGCATGCAGGCCCGCAAGGCCGAGGTGGTCGGCGCCAACACCAAGGGCATCGAGTTTCTGTTCAAGAAGAACAAGGTCACCTGGATCAAGGGCGCGGCGAGCTTCACCGGCCCGGGCGCCATCGAGGTTGCGGGCCAGGCCTACACCGCCAAGCACATCATCATCGCCACCGGGTCCGACTCCGTGCCGCTGAAGGGCGTCGAGGTTGACGAGAAGCGCGTCGTGACCTCCACCGGCGCGCTGGAGCTGGACAAGGTGCCGGGCCACATGGTCATCATCGGCGGCGGCGTGATCGGCCTGGAGCTGGGCAGTGTGTGGCACCGCCTGGGCGCGGACGTCACGGTCGTCGAGTTCCTCGACCGCATCACCCCGGGCCTGGATGGCGAGATCTCCAAGACCTTCCAGCAGGTGCTGACCAAGCAGGGCTTCAAGTTCAAGCTCGGCCACAAGGTGACCAGCGCCAAGGTGGAAGGCGAAGGCGTGACCCTGACCGTCGAACCGGCCAAGGGCGGCGCCGCGGAAGAGATCAAGGCCGATATCGTGCTGCTGGCCATCGGCCGCTACGCCTATACCGAGGGGCTGAACCTCGCCGCTGCCGGTGTTGAGACCGACGAGCGCGGCCGCGTGAAGACCGACGCGCATTACGCCACCAACGTGCCGGGCATCTACGCCATTGGCGACGTGATCGCCGGGCCGATGCTGGCGCACAAGGCCGAGGAAGAGGGCGTGGCCCTGGCCGAGCGCCTGGCCGGTCAGGCTGGCCATGTGAATTACGGCGCCATCCCGAGCGTTGTGTACACCTGGCCGGAAGTGGCCGCGGTGGGCGCCACCGAGGAAGAGCTGAAGGCGGCGGGCATCGCCTACACCGTGGGCAAGTTCCCCTTCATGGCCAATGGCCGCGCCCGCGCCATGGGCGCGACCGAGGGCTTCGCCAAGGTCCTGGCCGAGAAGGGCACGGACAAGCTGCTCGGCGCGCATATCATCGGGCCGGATGCCGGCACGCTGATCGCGGAGCTGACCACGGCGCTGGAATTCGGCGCCTCGGCCGAGGATGTGGCGCGCGTTTGCCACGCCCACCCGACGCTGAGCGAAGTGGTTAAGGAAGCGGCGCTGGCCGTCGATGGCCGGGCGATCCATATCTGAGATGACCGGCTACATCCGCCTCGGCGTCAACATCGACCATGTGGCCACGCTGCGCAACGCGCGCGGTGGCGGCCACCCGGACCCGTTCACAGTGGCGAAAGCCTGCGTCGCCGCGGGGGCGGATGGCATCACCATCCACCTGCGCGAGGACCGGCGGCATATCCGTGACGCCGATGCCGAGGTGATCTGCCGCTGGGCGGCCAAGCCGGTGAATTTCGAGATGGCGGCAACGGAAGAGATGACCGCCATCGCCAGCCGGTTGAAGCCGCATGGCGCGTGCATCGTGCCGGAGCGCCGGGCCGAGGTGACGACCGAGGGCGGGCTGAACGTGGTGCAGCAGCGTGAGGCGCTGAAGCCCGTGATCAAGCGGCTGCGGGATGCGGAGATCGTTGTATCGCTGTTCATTGACCCGGAGCCTGAGCAGGTGCGGGCTTCCGCCGAGATCGGCGCCCAGGTGGTGGAGCTGCACACCGGCGCCTATGCGCACGGCAAGCCGGGCGAGCTGGAGCGGCTGCGTCAGGCGGCGGCGCTGACCGCCGAGGTGGGGCTGGAATGCCATGCCGGGCATGGGCTGACCTTCGCCAACGTGCAGCCGGTGGCGGCGCTGTCCGAAATCCGTGAGTTGAACATTGGGCATTTCCTGATCGGCGAGGCGTTGCTGATCGGGCTGCCCGCCGCGATTGCCGAGATGAAGCGGCTGATCGGCACAGCCCGCGAGGGCTGATACAAAAATAAGTAGGGGATAATCCTCTGGATTAATTGCGAGACGCGGAGCGGTGCACCTTGGCGCGCCGCCGTGTCCCCGGCATCATGATTTCATGTTGAAATCCGTGCTCCCGCGCAACCGGCGCGTCCTGCTCAGCGGCGCTACCGGGGTGCTGCAGCGCCTGGCGCAGCTGGCGGCGAGCCTGATCATCCTGCCGCTGGTGCTGCACCGCCTGGGCGAGGCGGGGTTCGGCGTGTGGGGTGCTGCGACTTCGCTGAGTTGGGCGGCGGGTATGCTTGATTTGGGGCTGGGCGGCGCGCTGGTCACGCTGCTGCCAGCGGCGCGGCACAAGGGCGAGGACATGCGCGACTACGTGACCGCCTGTTTGCTGGTTGGGCTTGCGTTTGGCTTGGCGCTGCTGGCCGGAGGAGCTGCGGTGCTGCTGGCTTGGCCGCGCCTGATGCCCTCCGCGCCGTTCCTGGCTGCGGGGCTGTGCATGGCCATCAATATTCCGCTGGGGCTCGCGGGCTCGCTCTGGTTCGGGTTGCAGAAAGGCCACGTCGCCTGCCTGTGGGATCTGGTGCAGACCGGGCTGATGCTGGGCTTCATCATCGCCGGGGCTTGGGCCGGCGCCGGGGTGACGGTGATGACGCTGGCCGTGTTCGGCGCTGGGGTGTTGGCCAATGCCGGCAGCCTCGGCCACGCCTTGGCAACGCAGCCGATGCTGCGGCCGAAGAAGCGGCCGAATTTCACCGCGATTGGCCATGCCCTGCGCGGTGGCGCGGTGTTGGCCTCGATCAGCATCGTCGCCTCCTGCGCCTATGTGTTCGATAATGTTTTGACGCTGGATTGGCTCGGTCCGCAGGTTGCGGCGCAGATGACGGTGGCGCTAAAAGTGTGCATCACCGCGATTGGCATGCTCATGGTGGCCACCCAGGCGCTGTGGCCGGCCTTTGTCGAGGCCGTGGCGCTTGAGGACCACCGCTGGGTGGCGCGCACGCTGTGGCGCGGCACGCTCGCGGTGGCGGGGCTGGCCTGTGCCGGGGCTGGGCTGATCGTGCTCGCGGGCAACCGGGTACTGGCCCTCTGGCTGCGCCAGGACCTGCATCTGCCACTGCCGCTGTTCCTCGCCATGGCGGGGTGGATTGTCACTCTCACCCTGCCGCGCGTGGCCGGGCTGCTGCTCAACGCCACCGCCCAGTACCGGGGGCAGTTCATCGCCCAGGTCGCGGCCTCGGCGCTAGGGCTGGGGCTCAAACCCGCCTTGGCGGCCACATTCGGCGCCGCCGGCCTACTTGGCGCGACGCCGTTCGCAGCACTGCTTATCCTCTGCCCCGCCTATGCCTGGCTTGTCTGGCGACAGGTCCAGGCCCCCCGTTTCATGAAAGCCCAACCATGCCGTTCCTGAGCGTCATCACCCCCTGCTACAACGAGGAAGCCAATGTAGCCGAGCTGCATGCGCGGGTTGCCGCCGCCATGGCCACGCTGCCGGACTGCACCTACGAGCATATCTTCATCGACAACGCTTCCACCGACGCCACTGTGGTGCTGTTGAAGGAGATCGCCGCCA
>DATIWS010000205.1:0-4759 GCA_035519275.1 Acidocella sp.
GGCTTCAGACCCCGCTGCAAATAAGGAGACGCTGATGGCGTTGTCGGGTATCCGCACGATGCTGTTTGCCGATGCGCCGGCGCCCGACGTGACTGGCTGGGCGATGCCGCCACGCGGGACAGCTGTGTCGCGCAGCCCTGACACCTTTGCCCGATGAGGCTTGCGCCCGGCTTCACGGGGCCGCCGTGGCGGGGGAGCGCGTTACTGGCGGATCAGCGTCCAGGCGCGGTCATAATCCATGGCCGCCTGGGCCGGTCAGGCGGTGCGGCGGTCTTCCCACAGTCCTTCGGCACGCATTGCGCAGATCATCGCCGTCAGTTCCGCGGCGCCATGCGCAGCGCGCCATCCAGGCGGATAACCTCGCCATTGAGCATGATGTTCTCGACAATATGCGCGACCAGCGCGGCGAATTCCGCCGGCCGGCCAAGCCGGGCGGGGAAGGGCACGGTAGCGCTCAGGCTGTCCTGCTGCGTTTGCGGCAGGGTGGCCATCATCGGCGTGGCGAAGATGCCCGGCGCGATGGTGACACAGCGTATGCCGAAGCGGGCCAGCTCGCGCGCCACCGGCAGGGTCATGCCTGCTACGCCCGCCTTGGAGGCGGCATAGGCGGCCTGGCCGATCTGGCCGTCATAGGCGGCGATGGAGGCGGTGTTGATGATCACCCCGCGCTCCCCATCCTCACCCGCCGCCTGCCGGGACATGGCATCGGCGGCGAGGCGCAGCATGTTGAACGTGCCGATTAGGTTAATGTTGATGGCGCGGGCGAAGCTTTCTAGCCCGTGTGGACCGTCCCGGCCCACCACCTTCTCGGCCGGGGCAACGCCGGCGCAGTTCACCAGCCCATCCAGCCGCCCGAAGGCGCTCAACGCCCGGGCGATGGCCGCCTGCCCATCCGCCTCGGCGCTGACGTCGGTGCGCTGGAACACCGCCGCCGCGCCCAACTCCGCGGCCAGGGCCTCGCCAGCCTCGGCGTTAATGTCGGCCAGAATCACGCGGCCGCCGCGGGAGGCCAGATGCCGCGCCGCCGCCGCGCCCAGCCCGGAGCCGCCGCCAGCGACGACAAATACGCGGGAATCGATCTGCATGAGCTTGTCCTTGGTTTTTTAGTGAGCCGCCTGTTGATTTCCACCCATTCCAGCGCAATGCCACCCTGGGTCGCCTGGGGCATATTGCTTCAGAAGAACAGGGCCGTCGATGCCCTTTCTGTGACATGCTCTTCGTGTCTGTAATCCATCTTCCGTGTGGTTAATCGCGTGGTGGCTGGGTTGGTTTTCTGTGGCCGGCGCCAAGCTTCGATCAGGATTTGGGGCTCCTGCAGAAGGAAGCCGATCAAGATTAAAATATAAGCATTAAAAATTATTTACGATCATTGTTCGCATCTCTTTAGTGCAGAATAGAGTGTTTGTGCGTGCTTGGGCAGCAGAATTACGCACGTTTAGTATGTGGCATATTTTTTGCTCTACAGTAATCAGCGTAGCCAAAACCGATCCGCTGATATCCGCCAACTATAAGCATTGAGGGGTTACTGTGAGCGACATCATCTTTCCTATAGGGCGCAGCACGACAGAGTCGGGCTCGCTGCGCCGGGCCATCGACTGGAAGGGCGCCTTCTGGGTGGCCAGCGGCGTGCCGGCGCTGGTTCTGTTCTCGATCGGCGGCATTTCCGACATGGTCGGCAATCTCGCCTTCCTGGTGTGGGCGGCCTCCATGCTGATGGGCTTCGTGCAGTCTTTCACCTACGCCGAAATCGCCGGCCTGTTTCCCAACAAGTCGGGCGGTGCATCGGTGTACGGCGCGGCGGCCTGGGTGCGCTACAGCAAGTTCATCGCCCCGCTCTCGGTGTGGTGCAACTGGTTCGCCTGGTCGCCCGTGCTCTCGCTGGGCTGCTCCATTGCGGCGGCCTATATCCTGAACGCGCTGGCGCCGATCCCGTCGGCCAATTCGCCGGAAGTGGCGCAGTGGATAGCGGCGCATGGCACCGACATCACCGGCGGGCAGCAGGCGCAGGTGACCGCCGCGATCGCGGCACTCACCCCGGCCATCCGTAACTGGACGCTGTTCACCCATACGCTGGGCCCGGTCGGTTTTTCGCTGAACGCGACGTTCTTCATCGGCGCGATCATCATGCTGGTCACCTTCGCGATCCAGCACCGCGGTATTCTCGGCACCGCCAATGTGCAGAAGTACATGGGCCTGCTGGTCATTATCCCGATGCTGATCGTCGGCGTTGTGCCACTGTTCAACGGTGCCGTGCATTTCTCCAACTACTCGCCGCTGGCGCCGCTTGCCTCTTACGGCGCGCCGCAGATTGGCAGTTGGAACATCCCGAGTTGGACGATGGTTCTGGGCGCCATGTTCATCGCCGCGTGGTCGACCTACGGGTTCGAGACGGCCGTGTGCTACACCTCGGAATTCCGCAATCCGGGCACTGATACGTTCAAGGCCATCTTCTATTCCGGCCTGCTATGCCTGGCGCTGTTCATCCTTGTGCCCTTCACCTTCCAGGGTGCGTTGGGCCTGGCTGGCATGCTGGATCCGAAGATCGCCGATGGCTCCGGCGTTGCCGCGGCTATGGCGAACATGGTCGGCGGCGGGCCGATCATCCATTCGATCATGGTCATGCTGATGATCCTGGCGCTGATCCTATCGATCATGACGGCGATGGCTGGTTCCTCGCGCACGCTGTACCAGGGCTCCGTCGATGGCTGGCTGCCGCGCTATCTGAGCTTCGTGAACGATCATGGCGCGCCGACCCGCGCAATGTGGACCGACCTCGTCGCCAACCTGCTGGTGCTGGCCGTTGCCGCTACCGATGCCACGAGTTTCTTCTTCGTGCTCGCGGTTTCGAATTGCGGTTACATCATCTTCAATTTCCTCAACCTCAACGCCGGCTGGATCCACCGCATCGACTCGGGTGCCACCAAGCGCCCTTATCGCGCGCCCATCTGGCTGCTTGGGTTGGGCGCGGTGTTCGCCTTCGTCAACGCCATGTTCCTGGGGGCTGGCGCTAAGACCTGGAATCCGGAAGCGCTCTGGGCTGGCGCCATCTTCGCGGCGCTGATCATTCCCGTGTTCTGCTTCCGTCACTTTATCCAGGATAAGGGCAAATTCCCCGAGCAAATGCTGGAAGATCTGCACG
Source organism: Acidocella sp. (assembly GCA_035519275.1). Taxonomy (GTDB): domain Bacteria; phylum Pseudomonadota; class Alphaproteobacteria; order Acetobacterales; family Acetobacteraceae; genus Acidocella. The sequence goes on from DATIWS010000205.1 coordinate 3,140, forward strand.
TGGGCGGCTCCGGCGACGTGACAACAAAGCGGGCGGGTGTCCTCCCTTACCTGACATTGGTTGCCGGTGTTGCCGTGGTTCTTGCCTCCAACTACTTCTTTCATCTGTAATATTCGCGAACAAATTCATTAAGCGAAGCCGGAGCCAACGCTCCGGCTTTTTTCTTGTGATTTTGCGCGTCTTTTTCCGGAACGTGGTTTGACAAGCTGAATATTCCTAGTCATAACCATTAGTAACTGCCAAGAAATCTTTGCGAAGTCTGGTGATGCAAACACTCATGGGCAATCCTTCTCTTTCAAGTCCGTCTGGCTACCTCGAAACGCTGTATGTTCGGGGTGGAGCTGTGGTCTCTTTTGGCCTCCGTAAAGGAGAATCGATCGAGGTTCTGGACGAGCAGGGCGCGCAGCCTTGCGAAGTCAGCATCGCTGGCAAAGCGGCACAGCAGGTGCTGGACGAGACCTCTCTTCCCGGGGCAAGATTCGGATTTACCGCTGAAGGCGATTGCGAGATTTCGATTGCAGCACCTGGCGCCCCGATGCTGCCGCATGAGCAGTCGGCACCGACAGACCTGCGCGTGACAATCGCGCGCAAGGAAAAGGCCTACCCGGCCCCGCTGGGGAAAGTGAAAGCGGAGATCCTAATCAAGGCGGCGACGGCGTGTTCCTACAAGGTCGAGGACGGTGATTATATCCAGATCATCGATGTGGACGGCCAGCAATGCTCCGATTTTCTGGCGTTCGATGTCGGGGCGCTCGAACACGGGCTGGATGCCACGACCACGCGCACGCTTGGCGGGCGGATTTATCCAGGCCCTGGCCTGTACGCGAAGTTTTTCGACGACCGGATGCTGCCGCTGGTCGAGGTGATCCGCGACACCTGCGGACGGCACGATACATTCGCCTTGGCCTGCACCGCGAAATCCTACGCCGATGCGGGTTATCCGGGGCATGCCAATTGCTCGGACAATTTCAACGCTGCGCTGGCTGAATATGGTATCGCTCCGCGCCTTGGCTGGCCGGCGATCAACTTTTTCTTCAACACGCAGGTCGCTGCTGATGGGGCAATCGTCGCGGACGAAGCCTGGTCGCGGCCCGGCGATTACGTGTTGATGCGCGCCATGCGGGATCTGCTCTGCGCCAACTCGTCCTGCGCGGATGATGTGTTCACGACGAACGGTTACAACCCGACGGATATTCTCGTCAGGATCTACGATAAATCAGAGAATTTTTCAAAAGGGATTGCGCATCGCATGACACCGAATGCCGAGCCGAGGCTGACCCGGGAAAGCGGTTTTCATCCGGCGACCTCCGCTTTGACGCGAAACTTCATCGAGAGCAACGGGTTCTGGTTGCCGGAGTGTTTCACTGCGAGCGGCCCGGTGGCGGAATATGTTGCCTGCCGCGAGAGTGTCGTGGTGACGGATCTCTCGACGCTGCGCAAGTTCGAGATTACTGGTCCGGATGCGGAAAATCTCCTGGCACTGGCGCTGACCCGCAATGTCCGCAAGTTGAGCGTAGGGCGGGTGGTCTATACGGCGATGTGCTACGAGCATGGCGGCATGATCGATGATGGCACGGTCATGCGTCTGGATGCGAATAATTTCCGCTTCATCTGCGGGTC
>DATIWS010000206.1:0-2163 GCA_035519275.1 Acidocella sp.
CATTGGAAGCTCGATGCCGAGCCGCGCATGCGGCGCACGCTTTTGCCCGCGCAACTGTGCGAGGTCGACTACGCCGGGATGACCATGACGGTCATCGCCGCGAATGGCGAACGCCAGGTGAGCATATTCGTCGGCACGCTGCCATTCTCCACTTACATCTACGCGGAAGCGACCTGGACGCAAAGCGCCGAAGACTGGCTCGGCAGCCATGTGCGGATGTTTGGCGCCTGGGGCGGCTCGGTTCCCAAGCTCGTGCCGGACAATCTGAAAACGGGCGTCACCCACGCCAGCTTCTACGATCCGGTGCTGAACCGGTCCTATCTGGAGCTTGCGCGCCATTACGGCATCGGCGTGGTCCCAGCGCGCGTGCGCCGGCCGAGGGATAAGCCGCTCGCGGAAAATGGAGTGCAACAGGTCGAGCGCTGGGTGCTGGCGCCTTTGCGCAACCGCACGTTCTTCAGCCTGGACGAGCTGAATGCCGCCATGGCGGAAAAGCTCAGCGATCTGAACGCCCGGCCGCTGAGCGCCGATAAGACGCTGACCCGCGCCAAGCTGTTCGAGGAGCGCGAGAAACCCCTGCTGAAGAGGCTTCCGGCCGAGCCTTTCGTGGTTGGTCGCTGGGGGCGTTACAAGCTCGGCCCCGATTATCATGTCAGGATTGATGGCGTGGCCTATTCGGCGCCATTCGGCCTGATCGGCAAGCCGGTCGATGTGCACTGCACCGCCAGCCTGATCGGCATCTTCCACCAAGGCGAGCGCGTCGCCTCCCACCCGCGAAGCAGGCAGGCGCCCGGCCTGCTGCGTCCGGCCGTTACGCTTGACGAACATCGTCCGCCCCAGCATCGGGCAGCGGCGCGGCTGACGCCCGAGGCGGTGCGCGAGAGGGCCGCGGCCATGGGCGAAGCGCTGACGGCTCTGTCGGACAAGATCTTCCTCGCCGCCGATCATCCCGAACAGGCCGCGCGCCAGGTGGCTGGGCTGATCGCGCTTGGCGAGAAGTTCGGCGCCGATGCGCTGCGGACAGCCGTGATCGCGGCCCTGAGCGCCAACGTGCATTCCTACGCCTACGTCCGCCAATGGCTGGCAAGCGGCCGGAAGGCCTTCATCGAGGAACCAGCCAGCCCCCGCGCCGGTCCGCACCAGAATGTGCGCGGCTCCGCCTACTACCACTGAACCGCAAGCCAACCTGAAGGAGACCCCCGATGCACCACCAGAATTTGGAAGAGCTCAAACGCCTGCGTTTATTCGGCATGGCGCGCGCGCTCGAAGACCTGCAGAACCTCGCCGACCGCGGTCAGCTGGACTTCGCTGACCAGCTGGCCATGATGATCGACCGCGAGGCGGCGGATCGCGCCAATGCCGCCATGCAGACCAGGCTGAAGCAGGCTCGCCTGCGCCAGGCCGCCTGCTTTGAGAACCTCGACATGAAGCCGGCGCGCGGCCTGGACAAAAGCACGATCCGCGATCTGTTCACTTGCCGCTGGATCGGCGAGCACCGCCATCTGATCGTTACGGGCAAAACCGGCACCGGAAAGAGTTGGCTCAGCTGTGCTCTGGGCAATCAGGCCGCCCGCGAGGGCTACAGCGCGCTCTACACGCGCCTGTCGCGCCTGCTTGACGACTTTGCTGTCGCGCGGCTTGGCAATGGGGTGGGCCGCCTGATGCGCAAGGTGACCAAGGTGAGCGTGTTGATTTTGGACGACTGGGCCATGATCGACCTGACCGCCGCCCAGCGCCGGGACCTCATGGAGATCGTCGACGACCGGCACGATCGCGGCTCCATCATCCTGGCCAGCCAACTCCCGGTGGAGAGCTGGCACGCCACCATCGGCGATCCAACCTATGCCGACGCGATCCTCGACCGCGTCGTCCACAACGCCATCCGCTTGCCCCTCAAGGGCGAGTCCCGTCGCAAACCGGAAACGAACGGCGAGGCCAGCCCCGATGGAGACGCAAAAATCGACGCCAAGACATAACCCGCTTCCTTAACGCCAAGGACAACCTTAGAATGAAGCCCAGGTCAGACGCCGGTCGCGTACACCGCCCCGCGGGGCGGTGTACGCGACAGCCTCAAACGAAGCGCTTTGCATGACTGCTCAGCAGTGGCCGCATTCATGAAAACGGTGGCCACCTTCATGAACATGCGCAGCATAGGCGTGCCAG
>DATIWS010000207.1:0-2194 GCA_035519275.1 Acidocella sp.
TGAAATTATTCGGCCAAGTCAGGCGTCTGCCCTTGACGAAGTGCGGCCGCGTTGGCCGAAATCCGCGCCTGCAGCGCCGTGCTAAGGCTCTTGCGGCTTTTGTAGGTGCCCGGCGGGATCGGCGCATCGAGCCAGATGGTGGCGCGCAGGTTGCGACGTCGCAACAACTTGCTGGCGTGGGGGGCGAGGTCCATGTCCCCGAACCAGGCGATTTCGGCGCGGTCGCCCCGGCGCACGGGCAGGCCCTCGAGTTCGTCGTACACGATCGTTACCGGCTGCACCCAGGGGGCTGCCTCGGTGAAGGCCAGGGAGAAGAACGCCGCGGCGAAGGGCAGCACGCGGTTGCCGTCGGAGGATGTACCCTCGGGGAACAGGAGGACATTATCCCCCGCCGCCAGCCGGTCCAGCACTTCCTTCTGCTCTCGGGCCACGGTGTCTCGCCCGCGCGAGACGAAGATCGTCCGCCCCAGCCGGGAGATCAGCCCCAGGATAGGCCACTGCCCGACCTCGCCCTTGGCGATGAAGCAGGCGGGCAGCACCGCGCCGAGTGCTACGATATCCAGCCAGGACCAGTGATTGGCGGCGAACAGCACCGGCCGCATTGGCGCGATCTGGCCGACCACCCGCAGCCTGAGGCCCAAAATCCAGGCGACACCGCGCCAATACGTGCGGGCGAAGCTCTCCTTGCCCCGCCCGGGCAGCATGAGCAGCACCGCCTGCACCGGCACCGCGAAAAGCGTCCAGAGCACAAAAAAGATGAGGCGGTAGATTAGCCGGATCAGGGCGCGCCGCCTTTCAGCATCTGCCGCAGATCGACCAGAATCGGCTCCGGGTCAGCGCCCATCACGTCCCGTACCACTTCGACCCAGTCGCCCACGTCTTCCACGCGGGTGGGGTTGTCGCGCAGCAGCTCGCGCTTGATGAAGGGGAAGCCAGAGAGCAGCAGCTGCCGCCATAAATCCGAGGTCGGGTTCAGCGCCATGCGCCGGGCGACACCGTCGCGAATGCGCAGGATCTGCAGTTTGCGGGTGATGTGGATGGGGTCCTGCTTGGCGAGATCGGTCTCTTCGTCCTCGATCAGCTTTGCCAGCACGTCCCGGTTCGTCTGCTTGATCAGCGATTCATAGCCCCAAAGTGCTGCGCAGCGCAGCCCACCTTTCATCATCGCCTGGGTGATGCCGACCTCATAGGCATGCACCACGTAGGATTTCACCGGAACTGGGCGCACGGATTTCCAGAACTTGCCGAACGCCTCGGAGCGAAGCGCTGCCGGGCCGAAGGCGAGGAAGAAGGATTGCAGATGGTAGCGCACCTGCCAGCTCTCGGTCAGGCCCCAGACATCAGCTTTCGCATAGTTGAGACGGCGTAGAATGTCGCCCAGCGGCGTCAGCGGGCCAAACACGCTGTCATTGGCAAGGATGAGTTCCTGCGTTTCCGCGCGTGGCAGGCCGAGGAAGTCCAGCGCGTCGCGCCAGGCGCCGAAGTCGTAGCCGATATTCCGGCGCACGATCACCGCGGCGCAGACGTCTTTCAGCGCCTCGATGGCCGATTTCTGCATCTGGCCGGAATTGGTGACGAACACGACATCGAGCCCGTTCGCCTTCAACTCGCGCATGTAGTCGAGGAGCTGCGCCCGCACGACGCCGCGGCCATCGAAATGCATGAACAGCACAACGCGCGGCCCGAGCTTCACCTCGCCTTCCGGCCAGGAGAACACGACCTGCCGCGTGCTGCGGATCTGGCCCACGACGCGCGCCAGAGGTATCCACAGCTTCCATTTGGCCTGGAACATCAGGCGGCGCATCCGGTCTCTCATGCTCATCGGCGAAGCCTCGCGGTTCTATTTCTCAATTTGCTGGCGCAGATCGTCCGGCGCGCCGGGATAGGTGGCCAGGAACGTTTCCAGCAGTTCCGTCGCCTCCTCGGCCCGGCTCAGCCTGTGCAACGCCACCACCTCGCCGCGCAAGGCCGGCCAGAACAGCTGGTCAGGCTCTTGGCCGGGCGGCGTGAGTTTGACAAGCCCGTCCCGCAGCCGGACGAAGCTGGTCACGCTACGCCGCAAATCGCCCTCTTCCTGCAAGTGCAGGATGCCCAAGGCGAACAGCGCATCCCGCCCGGCGGGGGCGTAAGGCGGGCGGAGCCTGATCAGCTCCGGTTCCACCAGGCCGAGTATTTGCCGGGCCAAAGCGGGCTG
>DATIWS010000208.1:0-4229 GCA_035519275.1 Acidocella sp.
AACGTCATCCACTTCCTCGAACACCTGCCGGGCTGGGGCGAATGCCGCGGCGAGGTCGCGGCCCATCCCGACCGCCTGGCTGCCTTGGCCAGGGAATATGAAGGCGTGTACCGCCATGTCTTGGGTCTCCAGTTAACGTTAGGGGCACCTAGCATGAGCCGGGGCTGACGCAAAATCCGACCAAAACCCGCCATGCTGGCCGCCTGGCGCCGCATTTCTGCGGTTGCGAGTGCGCGCCACCGGTTCGAGCGCGCAAAGCAACGGGCTCACGTACTTCAATGTACGCTCCGGTGCTCGAAAAACGGCACCATTCGGCTCAGCCTGACGGGTTTTGAAAGAAAAGTTAAAGCAGCCCCAGCGCCGCCAGCTCCCGGCGCATGGCCTCGGGCATGTTTTCGCTGCTGCCGTTGCTGTTGGTCAGGTCCGGCGGGGCATCTTCCGGCTTCAGGTACCGCCAGCCCTGAAAGGCGCGCATCGCCCGGGCTTCCACGCGCACGAGTTCCGGGTCCAGCACCAGGGCGGTGCAGGGCGTGCCGTCTTCCGCAATGTCGGGGGTAATGTCGAGAATGCGCTGGCGGACCAGTATCGCGCCGCCGATGACCCAATAGAGCGATCCACCGGCGATGATCTCGTTGGCCAGCTTCGGCCGGTTCCGGGTTTTATGCCGGAGCGGCGGGTCTGCTTTGGCTTCTTCGGCGTTCAGCGCAGCGAGGTGCGCGATATCGCGCACCCCGACACAGAGCTTTACAAGGTGGATCAGTTCTTGGCCTTGTCCACCAGGGCGTTCTTGGAGATCCACGGCATCATGCCGCGCAGCTTGGCGCCCACTTCCTCGATCGGGTGGGCGGCGTTGCGGCGGCGGATGGCCTTGAAGCTGCTCTGGTGGGCCTTGTTCTCCAGCATCCAGTCGCGGGTGAAGCGGCCCGTCTGGATGTCCTCCAGAACCTTCTTCATCTCGGCCTTGGTCTCGGCGGTGATGATGCGCGGACCGGTGACGTACTCGCCGTATTCGGCGGTGTTCGAGATGGAGTAGTTCATGTTGGCGATGCCGCCCTCGTAGATCAGGTCCACGATCAGCTTGACCTCGTGCAGGCACTCAAAATAGGCCATCTCGGGGGCGTAGCCGCCCTCGACCAGCGTCTCGAAGCCAGCCTTGATCAGCTCGACCAGGCCGCCGCACAGCACGGCCTGCTCGCCGAACAGGTCGGTCTCGCACTCTTCCTGGAAGGTGGTCTCGATGATGCCGCCCTTGCCGCCGCCATTGGCGGAGGCATAGGAGAGGGCGATGTCCAGCGCGTTGCCGGTGACGTTCTGCGCCACGGCGACGAGGGACGGCACGCCGCCGCCCTTCAGGTACTCACCGCGCACGGTGTGCCCGGGGCCCTTCGGCGCGACCATGAACACGTCGATATCGGCGCGCGGCTCGATCAGGTTGAAATGGATGTTCAGGCCGTGTGCGAAAGCCAGCGCGGTGCCGGGGCGCATGTTGGCGGCCAGATGGTCGCGGTACAGATCGCCCTGGCCCTCGTCCGGGGTCAGCACCATGATCACATCGGCCCAGGCGGCGGCCTCGGACGGGGTCATGACCTTCAGGCCCGCACCCTCGGCCTTGGCGATGGCGGTGGAACCGGGGCGCAGCGCGATGGCCAGTTCCTTCACGCCGCTATCCTTCAGGTTCAGCGCATGCGCGTGACCCTGGCTGCCATAGCCGACAATGGCGACCTTCTTGCTCTTGATCAGATTAACGTCGGCATCCCGATCGTAATAAACGCGCATGTGATTTTGTCCTTGTTCTCTTTACTGAAACGAAAAAACTGGCGCGCTCCCTAGTCCCTTTTCGCAAATGTGTCACCTTTGCGTGCAGGGCGCGAGCGGCCTTGAAGCCCTACCCGATCGTCTTCAGCCCCCGGGCGATGGCGGCCACGCCGGTGCGGGAGACCTCAGCCAGCCCCAGCGGGCGCATCAGGTCGAGGAAGGCATCCAGCTTGTCGGTCGCGCCGGTCAGCTCGAAGGTGAAGCTCTCAGTCGTGGCGTCTATCACCCGGGCGCGGAAGGCATCGGCCAGGCGCAGCGCCTCGGCCCGCTTCTCCCCGGTGCCGATCACCTTGATCAGCGCCAGCTCGCGCGAGAGATGCGGCCCCTCGGTCAGGTCCAGCACCTTGTACACCGGCACCAGGCGGTCCAGCTGCGCCTTGATCTGCTCGATCACCATTTCCGTGCCCTGGGTGACCACGGTGATGCGGCTCTTGGAGCCGTCGCGCTCCACCGGGGCGACGGTCAGGCTGTCGATGTTATAGCCGCGGCCGGAGAACAGGCCGATGACGCGGGCCAGGACACCGGACTCATTCTCAACCAGCACCGAGATGGTGGCGCTGCGCAAATCGTTGTTCGCCATCAGACGAGCGCCAGCCCGGCATCGGTCACGCCCGGCTGCCCATTGGTCTTGTGTTCCGGCCCCAGCAGCATCTGGTTATGCGCAGCACCCGAGGGGATCATCGGGAACACATTCTCCATCTCGTCCACGCAGATATCCGCAATCACCGGCTTGTCCACCGCAATCATCTCCGCAATCACCCGGTCCAGATCCTCAACCTTCTCCGCGCGCAGACCCACCGCGTGGAAACTCTCCGCCAGCTTCACGAAGTCCGGCAGCGCCTCGGAGTACGAGCTGGAATAGCGGCTGCCGTGCAGCAGCTCCTGCCACTGGCGGACCATGCCCATGTAATGGTTGTTGAGGATGAAGATCTTCACCGGCAGGCGGTACTGCGCCAGCGTGCCCATCTCCTGGATGTTCATCAGCGTGCTGGCCTCGCCGGCGATATCCACCACCAGCGCGTCCGGGTGCGCCACCTGCACGCCCATGGCGGCGGGCAGGCCGTAGCCCATGGTCCCTAAGCCGCCCGAGGTCATCCAGTGGTTCGGTTTCTCGAACTTGAAGTACTGCGCCGCCCACATCTGGTGCTGGCCGACCTCGGTGGTGACGTAGGTCTCGCGCCCGCGCGTGGCCTTGTAGAGCTGCTCGATGGCGTATTGCGGCTTGATGATGCTGCCGGGGTCGCGGTTCTGCGTGTAGCGCAGCGACTGCTTGGCCCGCCACAAATCGATCTGCGCCCACCATTGCGCCATGGCGCTCTTGTCCTGTGGGGTGGAATCCGCCTTCCAGGCCGCGATCAGCGCCTTCAGCGTCGCCAGCGCGTCGCCGACGATGGCGACATCCACCACCACGGACTTGTTGATGTTCGCCGGGTCGATATCGGCGTGGATCTTCTTCGAGCCAGGAGAGAACGCGTTCAGCCGCCCGGTCACGCGGTCATCGAAGCGCGCGCCGAGGTTCAGCATGACGTCGCAGTCATGCATGGCGAGGTTCGCCTCGTAGGTGCCGTGCATGCCCAGCATGCCGAGGAACTGCGGGTCGCTGGCCGGGTAGGCGCCCAGGCCCATCAGCGTGTTGGTGCAGGGAAAGCCGGTGAGACGCACGAACTCGGTGAGCAGCTTGGAAGCTTCCGGCCCGGCATTGATGACGCCGCCGCCCGCATAGACGACCGGGCGCTGGGCGCGCTTGAGCAGCGCGACGGCTTCCTTGATCTTCGCCGGGTCCGGCTCGGTGCGCGGGCGGTAGGAGCGGTGCGGCTGGTTGCCCGGCTCGCGATACGGCGCCGGGTTAATGAGAATATCCTTGGGCAGGTCCACCAGCACCGGGCCGGGGCGGCCCGTGCGGGCGACCTGGAAGGCCTCGTGGACGATCCGCACCAGATCGTCCGAGCGCTTGACCAGGTAGTTATGCTTGGTCGCTTGGCGGGTGATGCCGGTGGTGTCGGCCTCCTGGAAGGCGTCATTGCCGATGAGATGCGTGGGCACTTGGCCGGTGAGGCAGACGATGGGGATGGAATCCATCAGCGCGTCCACGAGGCCGGTGACGGCGTTGGTGGCACCCGGGCCGGAGGTGACGAGCACGACGCCCACCTTGCCGGTGGAGCGGGCATATCCCTCCGCCGCATGCACCGCCGCCTGCTCGTGCCGGACCAGAATGTGCTTGATCTCGTTCTGCTGGAAGATGGCGTCGTAGATCGGCAGAACCGCGCCGCCGGGATAGCCGAAAATCGTGTCCACGCCCTGCGCTGTCAGCGCGCGGAGGAGTGCCTCCGCGCCCGATTTCATCAGTTCGCTCGTTGCGATCGTGCCGTCCATGGTCTGTCCTGCCGGTCAGGGGGAAAAATACTACGGCAGCG
>DATIWS010000209.1:0-2238 GCA_035519275.1 Acidocella sp.
GGGCGCCCGCCTGCCGAGTTGCTCCGGCCGGATGTCGATCTGCGCGATGCGTGCCGTGCCTTGCGGGTAGAACTGCCGATAGGGAAAATCCGTGCCCAGCATCAGCAACGCATCGCAATCGTTCATCGCGTAATAGCCCGATGAAAAGCCGATCAACCCGGTCATGCCGACATCGTAGGGGTTGTCCCATTCCACATGTTCTTTGCCCTTGAGCGCATGAACCATGGGGGCTTTCAGTTTCTCGCCCAGGGCGAGCAGCTGGCTGTGCGCTCCCTCGCATCCGGAGCCACCCAGTACGGTGACGCGAACGGCGCCATTCAGGAGATCGGCGAGCTTCCGCAGATCCACCTGCTGCGGCACGACCATCGGCCGGGGCGGCAGCAGGCCGAGGGAGGTTGGGGCAGGGGCTTCAGCGGCTGGTTGCAGCGCAACATCACCAGGGATCACGATCACCGATACGCCCTGTCTGCCGACCGCCTCGCGGATCGCGATTTCCAGGCTGCGCGGCATTTGATCGGCGTTGGAGACCAGCTCGCAATAGTGGCTGCACTCCTTGAACAGCGTTTCCGGATGGGTTTCCTGGAAATACCCAGACCCAATCTCGGCCGACGGAATATGTGCGGCAATCACCAGCACCGGCACGCGCGAGCGGTGGCAGTCGAACAAGCCATTGATAAGATGCAGGTTTCCAGGACCGCAACTGCCTGCACAGACGGCGAGGCTACCCGTCAGGTGCGCGTCCGCGCCGGCCGCAAAGGCCGCGACTTCCTCGTGGCGGACATGCAGCCACTCAATTTTCCCCTGGCGTCGGATCGCATCCGTCAGCCCGTTCAGGCTGTCACCCACGATCCCGTACATACGCTTTACGCCGGCCGCCGTGAGGGTTTCGGCGAATTGGTCTGCAACCGTTTTCATGATTCCGCTCCTGGGTGAGGGCGATCGGCCTGCGTCGCCTGTGCCGCAGGATATAGAAAACGATTGGTATATTGTTTTTATATTTTGGATATTGTGCGGGCAGCTTAAACTGCGGCGCCCTTCGCTAATTTAAGCTTTCGATGCGACCATTCACCTCCAGTATACCGCCGCGCATTGTTGGACTTGTATTAGCCAGGCTGGGAGTGCAAAATTCCAATACAAAAACAATGTTTGGGGATCCGGCTCTGCTCTGGGCCGGAAAACGGAAATGGCCGCTGCGGATCACGTGCGTGAGATCGAAAGCGCCGGGCTTGGTGGTACCACCACCCGGGACACTTATGTTGTGCAATCCTGGCGCCGCTGCCTGACGGAATACCGGCTCGACCCGGCGGCGAATTGCGAGGCGGTGATCCTGCCCGAAGGCCGCCTGAAGGAGCACCGCCAGCAGGCAGAGGAGCTGATCGCCATCGCCCGCTCGGGCCTGGAACAGCTCTACAACCATGTCTCCGGCCAAGCCTATGTGCTCCTGCTGGCCGACCGCCAGGGCATCGCCGTGGAGTATTTCGGTGACCCAAGGCATGACCGCGAGTTGCGCCAAGCGGGGCTCTATCTCGGCGCCGACTGGGCCGAGGCGCGGGCCGGCACCTGCGCGGTCGGTGCCTGCATCGCCACGGGCGAGGCGCTGACCATTCACCAGAGCGACCATTTTGGGATGATGCACACGCCGCTCTCCTGCACCGCGGCGCCAATCTATGACTCCGCCGGGCGGCTCTCCGCCGTGCTGGATATCTCGCTGCTCAGCTCTCCGCACCAGAAGGCGAGCCAAAACTTGGCGCAACACATGGTCACAACCACGACCCGCCGCATCGAGCTCGCCAACCTTATGGCGCGGACCCGCCGCCAATGGGTGCTGCGCTTCGCCCGCTCGCCGGAATTCCTGGATGTTGACCCCGAAGGCGCGCTCGCCATCGACGACCGCGGCTGCATTGCGGGCATGACACACATGGCGGCGCGGCTGCTGGCCCATGCCGCAGGGCTGGACTGGCGCGCCCCGGGGCAGCTCATCGGCCAGCCGGTTTCGCGCTTCTTCGACCTTGGCGTCGACGATCTGCCCGCCCTCACACGCGCCCGCCCCACCCAGGAGCGCGTACTGCGCGCGCGGGACGGCAACATGCTGTTCGCCCACGCCATAGAGCCGCCGCGGCCGCGCGCGACTCTGCCCGCGTTACCGCAGGCCTTGCGCGCGCTGGGCGGCGTGGCGCCGGAGATCGGGGCGCTGCAGGAGAAGGCGGCGAAGCTCAGCCATACCGAGCTACCCATTCT
>DATIWS010000210.1:0-7232 GCA_035519275.1 Acidocella sp.
GCCCGCCGCCACGCAGGCGGCTTCCATCGCATCCCTGTAAACAGCGATCCGCGCGGCCTCGTAGGGCTCACCCAAAGCCGCGGCCAGCCCGGCAATGGCGGGGAGTGCCGGCGTGCCGCCGCGCCGCCCCAGCTCCTGCCCACCGCCGCGCATCAGCGGCTTCAGCTCCAGCCCCTTACGCGTGACCAGCGCGCCCGCGCCCATCACCCCGCCAAATTTGTGGCCGGAAAGGGCGAAGCTCGCCGCCCCCAGCCCCAGCCAGTCCTGGTTGCAGCGGCCGATGGCCTGCACGGCATCGACATGCAGCAGTGCCCCGTGTGCCGCGCAGAGCCGCCCCGCCGCCGCGATGTCGTGCAACACCCCGGTCTCGTTATTTGCCGCCATCAGGCAGACCAGCGCATCCGCGTGCATCGCCAGCAGCGTCTCCAGCGCTGGCAGGTCCAGCGTTCCGGTCTCCAGCACCGGCACGAGCACCGCCTCGGGTACCGCAGCGCGGACGGAGTCATGCTCCGTGGCGCCAATCAGCACCGTTCGCCCAGCACCCAGCGCGTGGATCGCCAGCGCATTCGCCTCGGTTGCGCCAGACGTGAACACCACATCCGCCGGGCGCGCGCCGCAATGCCGGGCCACCGCCTCCCGAGCCTCCTCCAGCAGCCTGCGCGCCGCCCGCCCGGCAGCATGGGTGGAGGAAGGGTTGCCGAGCGTGTTCATCGCCGCCAGCGCGGCCTCGCGCGCGGCTGGGCGCACCGGCTCGGTGGCGTTGGCGTCCAGGTACAGCATGACCATCAGATACCAGATTGCTGCGCCGCCTGGGCGGCAATCCGGCCTTCCAGCGCGGCCAGTTCGGCCCGCAGCAGTTCCACCTCATGGAACAGCGGGTCCAGGCAGGGATCGCACGGCGTGCCATAGGCGTCGAAGCGCGGCTTTCCGGCGGCCCGCTCCACCGGCCGCGCCGGGATACCCACCACCGTCGTCTCCGCCGCCACCGGCGCCACCACCACGGCATTGGCGCCAATCCGCGCCCCGTCCCCGATCTCGATCGCCCCCAGCACCTTCGCCCCGGCGCCGATGATCACGTTATTGCCGATGGTCGGGTGCCGCTTGCCCCCAAGCGTGCTGGTGCCGCCCAGCGTTACCTGGTGGTAGATATACACGTCATCGCCGATCTCGGCGGTCTCGCCGATCACCACCCCCATGCCATGGTCGATGAGAAAGCGCCGCCCCAGCTTCGCCCCCGGGTGGATCTCGATGCCGGTAAGGAACCGGCCGATATGCGAGATGAACCGCCCCAGCGTGTGCCAGCCGTGCCGCCAGCAGAAGCTGGCGACCGTATGGATTCCAACGGCATGCAGGCCCGGATAGCAGAGCAGCACCTCAAGATTCGAGCGAGCCGCCGGGTCGCGCTCGCGGTACGCCCTGACCGTCTCCGCTAAAAACATAAGGGACATGCGAATTTCCGTGGATAAACAGGCGAGAAGCAGGCTATATTAGCAGACCAGTGGGGAAACCCCGCGTTAAACGTTTTGTAATGCCACTAGGCTATAAGGAGCATTTAGTTATCCGGACCGGGTAGGTCAACTTTCCGCTGGCCAAGGGCATCTGCCCTCGCCGGTCGTTTTTGCGGCTAAAGCTTTTCTTTAGCGAATCCCCGTATGCTGTTGATGAAAGACGAATCAGAGAATGCCTGAAGTGATGTTTGCCGGCCCGGAAGGCCGCCTTGAGGGTCGCTACCACCACGCCAAAGAGCGTGGCGCCCCGCTGGCGCTGGTGCTGCACCCGCACCCGCTGCACGGCGGCACCATGAACAACCGCATCACCTACACCATGTACCAGGTGTTTCAGCGCCTTGGTTTCTCCGTCATGCGCTTCAATTTCCGCGGCGTCGGCCGCAGCCAGAGCAAGTTCGACGGCGGCATGGGCGAGATCAACGACGCCGCGGCGGCGCTGGACTGGATGCAGTCGCTCAACCCCGGCCATGGCGGGCTGTGGATCGCCGGCTACTCCTTCGGCGCCTTCGTGGGCATGCAGTTGCTCATGCGCCGGCCGGAAGTCTCCGGCTGGGTCTCAGTCGCCCCGCCGGCGGCGCATTACGATTTCGGCTTCCTTGCCCCCTGCCCCTGCGGCGGGCTGATGATCCATGGCGATTCCGACGAGCTGGTGCCCGAGAACTCCGTGCGCAAGCTGGTGGATAAGCTCAACCTGCAGAAGGGCGTGGCGATCGATTACCGCGTGTTCGAGGGTGCGGACCATGTGTTCGCCAACCATGCGGAAAAGGTCGCAGAAGCGACAGAAGGCTATGTGACCCAGCAGCTTGCCCGCAAGCAGATGGCCCTGGCGGCGGACTAGTCCCCGCCTCAGCCAAAACGCAAAACGGCGCCTTTCGGCGCCGTTTTTTGTACCCGGAAGGCGGCTCACACGGCCTCGGCCAACTCCTGCAGCGCGGCATCTGGCATCAGCGCCGGGATGGAGATGACGCTGACAATGCGGCTCTCCAGCATCACCAGCCCCTCCAAGAACTCATTCGGCGCCGACGTGCCGGTTTCGGGGATCGGCTGGCGCATGTCGTCGGTTACGGTGATGATGTCGCACACCGCATCCACCAGCAGCCCTGCCGTCTTGTCCCCAGCCTCCACGACCACCACCACCGAGGCCGGGCCCGGCTCCCGCGCCGGCAGGCCGAGCCGCACGGCCAGATCCACGACCACCAGTACCGTGCCGCGCAGATTGATCATGCCTTTGATGAAGCCGGGCGCGTGAGGAAGGTGGGTGGAAGCGATCCAGCCGCGTATCTCGCGGATGGAGCGGATATCCATGGCGAATTCCTGCTCCCCGCTGCGTACCGAAAGCAATTCCATACGCCGTTCCTGGCTGCCATAGCGGGGATTCATTCCGTCCATCTTAAAACAGCTCCAGTTCGCCGGATTTTTGACCGGCCTTTTCCGGACTGGGCGTGCCCTTCAGCCGGTATTGCAGGTCCGATAACGTGACATTGCTGAGCGCGCTGTTAGGGTTCACGCTCCATTCTTCGGGCAGCAGCCGGCCAATGGTCAGCACATATTTCGCCAGCGCCGCCAGCCTCTGCGCCAGCAGGTCCAGCGACTGCACGTCCCGGTGGCAATCCGGGTTGTTCGCCACCTTCAGCAGAGCCGGGCTCAATGAGGCCTGGAATTGCTCGGTGAACTGGCTAAGCTCATGAAACTCCTCGCCCAAAGCCTCAAATATCGTGTTCAACGACGCGTGGTGCCGCTCGTCTTCGCTGCTCCGGTCGTTATTCATCCTGTCTCTCCTGCCTTGCGCGCTGGCAAGGCCTGTGGCGTGAGAATGCAGCCTGCCGGTTAACGGCTGACAAACATTCAGAACAATTCGACACTGCCCGTATCCACCGGGAACGGCGGGCGCACACGCTCCGCCCGCAGGATGGAGTCCGTTTCCTTGGCCAACAGCACCTGGCGCGCCCGGCCGGTGACGGGCCAGAACTGGATCCGCCGCCCCTGCTCGCCGCGCAGGCTGCCGCCGACCAGGTTGATCCCCTCCTCGCACAGGAAGCGTTCGGCGAAATGCGCGTTCATCTCGCCAATATCGGTAAGGCCATTGATCATGCGCGCCCCGCCGAACAGCTTGGCCTGCATGCGGCTCTTCTGCGCGCCGCGGCGCAGCAGCGCGTTCAGTAGCAGCTCCATGGCATGCACGCCAAAGCGCATGGCATCGCCACCGGGCTGGCGGCGCAGGCCATCTCCGGGCAGCAGGAAATGGTTCATGCCGCCGATCCCGGCCACGCCGTCCCAGATGCAGGCGGCAATGCAGGAGCCGAGTATCGTGGTCAGCACGGTGTGCGGATCGTCATCCACATAATGTTCGCCCTGCACGATGTTGATCTTGCGTTCCTGGATCTGTGCAGGCCCGCCGCCGAGGAGGTTCATCCCGCATACTCCCGGCCGCGGACATTGCTGCTGAGCAGAATACGCTCCGCGATCCTCTCCAGCGGCAATTGCCGCATCACCGCGCCGATCTCGTACGCAGCACGCGGCATGCCATAGACCACGCAGCTCGCCTCATCCTGGCCGATCGTCTCCGCCCCGGCTTCGCGCAGGGCGAGCAGCCCCTCGGCGCCGTCTCGCCCCAGCCCGGTGAGGATCACGCCGACAGCCCGCGCGCCCACACTGCGCAGCACCGATTGAAACATCACGTCCACCGAAGGCCGGTGACCGTTCACCTTCGGTGCATCGCTGAGCCTGACATGGCTGCCTGCCACTTCCAGATGCGCATTGCCCGGCGCCAAATACACATGCCCGGTTTGCAGCTTTGCGCCATCCACCGCCTCGCTCACCTCCGCCGCGGATAATTTGTTCAACCGCGCGGCGAAGCTCGCCGTAAAAGTGGGCGGCATGTGCTGGCTGATCACTGTCGGCGGGCAATTGGCCGGAAATTTCGAGAGGATGGTGATCAGCGCCTCCACCCCGCCAGTGGAGGACCCGATCGCCACCAGGCGCCCGTCTGGCGCGTAGCTGCCACTGGGCTGCACCATTGCGCGCTGGACCAATACGGGCCTGCAGCGAGATTTCGCAGCCGCCTTCACCTTCTCGGCGAGTTGCTCGAAGCTGTCCCGGTTGTAAGAGGAGGGCTTGGCCACGCAATCGAACGCGCCGATTTCCAGGGCTCTTAAGTTCACCTCCGCCCCTGCCTGCGTCAGCGTCGAGACCATGATCACCGGCGTGGGCCGCAGCCGCATGATCTTGTCGAGAAACGCCAACCCGTCCATGTTCGGCATCTCGATATCCAGCGTGATCACATCCGGCGAGAGCTGCTTGATGAGTTGCCGCGCCTCGTACGGATCAGCCGCCTGCCCCACTACCTCGATCTCCGGGTCAGCCCGCAACGTCGCGCTGATCACCCCGCGCATCGTCGCGGAATCATCAACGACCAGTACACGCACCGTCATTTCTTCTCTCCACTGCGGCGTTTGCGGTAAGTCGTGATGCCGTCATTGACGAACAACGCCTCGGCCGGACCAGAAACCCGCTCGGAATGCCCGATATACAGCGCCCCGTTATCCTCCAGCAGCGGCGTCATGCGTGACCACACCGCCTCCTGCGTGTCGCTATCGAAATAAATCACCACGTTGCGGCAGAATATGGCCTGGAATTTTCCCCGCATCGGCCAGGAGCCGATGAGATTCAGCTTGCGGAAGCTGACCAGCCCTCGCAGTTCGTCATTGGCGCGCAGGCACCCCGTGCCGTCATCCAGCGGCGAGAACCAGGCCTTGCGCAGCGCCAGGGGCACCGGCTCCAAGGCGCTTGCGTCATAAATCCCCGCCTCGCCCGTTGCCAGCACGTTAGGGTCGATATCCGTAGCCAATATCTTCACATCATGGCGCGGTGCATCCGGCATCACGCTCAGCAGTGTCAGCGCGATGGAGTATGGCTCCTGCCCCGAGGAACAAGCCGCCGACCACAGCCGCACCCGTCCCCCGGCCCGCGCCTGCGCCACCAGTGCCGGCAGTACCCGCTCGCGCAGATGCTGGAAATGGTGCGGCTCTCGGAAAAACCGCGTCACATTGGTGGTCAGCGCCGCGATCATCTCGCCGCGCTCCTGTTTGCCGGCATCACTTTCCACAAGGGCGCAATATTCGGCAAAGCTGTTCAGCTCCAGCTTGCGCACCCGCTTGGCCAGCCGGGAATATACCAGATTCGCCTTGGCGCCAGAAAGGGAAATGCCAGCCTCTTGCAGCATGATTCGTGCAATCATCTCGAGGTCCCGAGATGTCAGGCTGAACTCCGCGTTCTCCACCAAATTGGCTCTGGTGGCCTCCAACTGTGCCGTCATGCCGCCTCCAACTCTCCCGTAGGCAACACATTATCGAGCCCGATCAGGCTGATCATCCGCCCCTCGACCGGCAGCAGACCTTTGACGAAATTCTTCACAAGATCAGAGGCAATATCCGGAGACACCTGAATCTCCGCATCATTCGCCGTCAGGATGTCAGATACCGCGTCAACCAGAAGCCCGATCTGCTGGTGTCCGATCTGCACCACGATGATCACGTTGCGCGCGGTCGGCTCCGTGCCCGGCAGGCCGAGCCGCAGCGCGAGATCCACAATCGGCAGCACCGCGCCACGCAGATTGATCACGCCCTTCACGTAGCGCGGCGAACGCGGCAGCATTGTCGCCCCGGCCCATCCACGAATCTCGCGCACCATCATCACGTTGATGCAGAATTCCTGCCGGCCGACACGGAATGCAATCAGTTCCCGGTTACCCAGCTCGCTCTTGCCCGCGCTATTGGTCATGTCTCAACCTGCCTCCGTCACCGCTGCTTCGCTGCGCCCGCTCTCGCTGCGGGCATTGCGCACCACCGCGTCCACATCCAGGATCAGCGCCACGCGCCCATCTCCCATCACCGTGGCGGCGGCGATGCCCGGCACCGCCCGATAATTCGCCTCCAGGCTCTTGATCACCACCTGCCGCTGGCCGTGGATGGCATCCACCAGCAGCACCGCGCGCATGCCGCCCTCGCCTTCCACCAGCAGCGCCACGCCCTGTTCGGGTTCAATGGGCTCCTCGCAATAGCCAAGGCTCGCCGCCACATCGACCATCGGCACATAGCCGCCGCGCAGCGCCAGCAAATTCGTGTCCCGGTCCAGCGGGAACACATCTTCCGCGCGCGGCTTCAGCGTTTCCACAATCGCGCCAAGAGGGATGATCAGCGTATGCGCGCGCGTGGACACGACCATGCCGTCCAGCACCGCGAGTGTGAGCGGCAGTGAAAGGGTGAAGGTGGAACCCAGCCCTGGCCTGGAGGAGATGGAAATCCGCCCGCCCAGCGCCTGCACGGATTGCCGCACCACATCCATGCCAACGCCACGGCCGGAAATGTCAGATACCTTCGCCGCCGTGGAAAACCCAGCCAAGAAGATGAGGTTGTCGATCTCGTCGTCGGTGAGTTGCGCATCCGGCGCAATCACGCCGCTCTCGATCGCCTTCTGCTTCACACGCGCGCGGTTGATCCCAGCGCCATCGTCGGAGACTTCCAGCACAATCCGCCCGGAGCGATGCAGCGCCGTCAGCTTCACCGTGCCTTCCACAGGTTTGCCCGCGGCGATCCGCTTCTCCGGCGTCTCCAGCCCGTGGTCGATGGCGTTGCGGATCATATGCGTCAGCGGGTCCGCGATGCGCTCAATCACGGTCTTGTCGACCTCGGTACCCTCGCCCTCGGTGATGAGGCGCGCCTGTTT
>DATIWS010000211.1:0-2948 GCA_035519275.1 Acidocella sp.
GCGGCCTGGATTGGCCCAGCCCCGCGCCAGCGCGGCAGCAGGCTGGCATGGATGTTCAGGCAGCCTCGCTTCGGCGCGTCGAGAAACGCCTGCGGCAAGATCAGCCCATAGGCCGCGACAACCGCGGCATCGAGCCCCAGCGCCTGGAAGGCTTCCAGTTCCTCATCATTGCCACGCAGCTTGCGCGGCGTGCGCACGGGCAGGCCCAGCGCCTCGGCGGCCTGATGCACGGGGCATTTCTGCTCCTTCTGCCCACGTCCGGCCGGCTTGGGCGGCTGCGCGTACACCACCGCCACCTCATGCCCGGCCGCGACAAGCGCCCGCAGCGCCGGAACGGAGAAGTCCGGCGAGCCCATGAACGCCAGTTTCATCACCGCGCCTGCATGTCCTTCTGCGCCTTGGCCAGCTTGCGGAGCAGGATGTTGCGCTTGAGCGGGGTGAGGTAGTCCACGAACAGCACGCCGTTCAGATGGTCGATCTCGTGCTGCAGGCAGGCCGCCAGCAGCCCGTCCGCCTCGATCTCCTTCCTATCCCAGTTCTCGTCCAGATAGCGCACCTTCACCCGCGCCGGGCGGACGACATCGGCATACTGGTCGGGGATGGAGAGGCACCCCTCCTGCTGCACTGCGGTTTCCTCTGATTTGGCGATGATCTCCGGGTTGATCAGCGCCAGCGGGGCGGGCACGTCTTTCGGCGCCACGTCCACGGTGATCACGCGCAGCAACCTGCCCACCTGCGGCGCGGCGAGGCCGATGCCCGGCGCCTTGTACATGGTGGCGAACATGTCGGGGATGAGTTCCCTCACCTCCTCGGCGTCGTCGGGCGTCACCGGCCGGGCCACTTTGCGCAGCTTCGGGTCGGGGCAAATAAGGATGGGCAGAAGATGGGCTTCGATCTGTGTCTCTGACATGCCACGGATGTAGTCCGCGAAGCCCCCGGCTGCAACGAGCCTCTTGCATCCCGCCCCAGATATGACAACATGTACATACAGATGCCTTCGGGGTCCATTAACCTGCTTCGCTCAACCTTGGGGGAGCCATAGTCTTGAATACACGCGTATTCACCTCGCCTTTGTTTCTTGGCTTCGACCATCTGGAGCAGATGATTGAGCGTGCCGCCAAAACCTCGTCGGACGGCTACCCGCCGTACAATATAGAGCAGCTCAGTCCCGTCTCGCTACGCATTACCCTGGCTGTCGCCGGGTTCACCATGGATGATCTGCAGATCACCCTGGAGGATAACCAGCTGGTCATCCGCGGCCGGCAGACTGACGACGGACAAGGCCGGGTGTTCCTGCACCGGGGCATCGCGGCACGGCAATTCCAGCGCGCCTTTGTCCTCGCAGAGGGCATCGAAGTGAAGGGCGCGTGGCTCGATAATGGGCTGCTGCATGTGGACCTGGTGCGCCCGGTGCCGCAGCCGGTGGTCAAGACCATCCCCATCTCGCGCGGCCAGAGCAAAGCCGTGACCCCGGCGCGGGTGGTGGACAGGGATGCAGAAAACGCCGGCGGCTAAGGCCCCGGCGCCCCTAAATTGAACACATTGCCGCCGTGAGATCGGCAATACGGCCCCCGGCGGCCGGAAAGGATATCACGATGAACATCAAAAACCATGACGGTACGGCCAATTTCGTTCCCGGCACGGTGCTGGACATTCATCACATCTCCGTGGACCAGCTGGCTATGCTGGGCATGGAGGAGATCGCGTTCGTCAAGCCCGTGATGACCGAGCAGGGGCCTGCCTTCGCCATTCACGCCGCTGACGGCACGCAACTGGCGATCGCCGCCGACGTTACGCTCGCGGCTGCGGCCATCATCCAGAACGACATGGTGCCGAGTCTGGTGCATTAACGCGCCATCGCCACAACCATGAGCTGACCAAAAGCGGAGAACCGACCTATGGAGCTCATTCTATACACCAACCCGATGTCGCGCGGGCGCATGGCGCGCTGGATGCTCGAAGAGATCGGCGCGCCCTACCGGACCGAAATCATCGAATACGGCCCACCGATGAAAACCCCGGAATATCTCGCCATCAACCCGATGGGCAAGGTCCCGGCGCTGCGCCATGGCGACACCGTGATTACCGAGACCGCCGCCATCATCGCCTATCTCGCTGATGCCTTCCCCGATGCCGGCCTCGCCCCGGCGCCGGGGACGCCTGCGCGCGGCCCTTATTACCGCTGGCTGTTCTTCGGCGCCGGCCCCTTCGAGGCGGCGGTGATGGACAGCAGCTTGAAGGTGGAGGTGCCGCCGGAGCGCGCTGGCATGATCGGCTATGGCAGCCTGAAGCTGGTACTGGACACGCTGGAGAAGACGCTGGCGCGGGGCCCGTATCTCCTGGGCGAGGCGTTCTCGGCCGCCGACATCTATCTGGGCGCGCAGATCGGTTTTGGCCTGCGCTTCAACACCATCGAGGCCCGCCCCGGTTTTGCCGATTACGCGCAGCGCCTGTTCTCCCGCCCCGCTGCGCAACGCGCCGCCGGCATGGATGACGCGCTGATGCCGCCGAAAGCCTGACCCGCCACCCTAGTCACTCTGTGGCCCCGGTGGTAACTCCCCCACCATGTCGATCGTTCTCGCTTTGCCCAAAGGCCGTATTCTGAAGGACGCCGGGCCGCTGCTGGCCCGTGCCGGGATCTTTCCCGAAGCCGATTACGCGGATGAATCCTCGCGCCGCATGCGCTTCCCGACCAACCATCCGGAAATGGACGTGATCCGCGTCCGCTCCTTCGATGTCGCGACCTTCGTTGCCTTCGGCGCCGCGCAGATCGGCATTTGCGGCTCGGACGTGCTGATGGAGTTCGACTACCCCGAGGTTTACGCCCCGCTCGACCTGGGCATCGGCCAGTGCCGCATCTCGGTGGCCGAGCCCAAGGACGATGCCGGGCAGACGGATTTCACCCGCGCCTCGCGCATCCGGGTGGCCAGCAAATACCCCAACATGGC
>DATIWS010000212.1:0-2680 GCA_035519275.1 Acidocella sp.
CGAGTGCGCAGCAGCTGGACGCACTGGTAGGCCAATACGGTGATGAACAGATGCCCTTCGGTGCGGGCTTCTTTCGAATGATAGATCGGGCGTAGCCCGAGTTCGGATTTGAGGCTACGGAACACCGCCTCCAGGTCGGTCGTAAGCGTCCGGCCGAGCGCATTCTTTCCTGCTGTTAGCGCGCGAGTCACAGTATCGCCAGATTCCCGAAGAGGAGGAAATGGCGATGACGAGGCAAGAGCGTGAAGTTTTTTGGCGGGACCTGTTGGAACGGCAGGGGGCCAGTGGGCTGTCGGTGCGGGCCTGGTGCGCTCGGGAGGTGGTGAGCTATACGGCGTTTCTGTACTGGCGCCGGCGCTTGGTGCAGCGGACTAAGGCAGCGCCGCTGAGGCTGATCCGGGTGACGGAAGTGGAAACGACGAGCGGTGGTCTGTGGCTGTCGGTGGGCGGAGTTCGCCTCGAGGTGCAGCCTGGGTTCAATGCCGGATTGTTGAAGCAGGTGGTCGCCGCATTGGTCTCCTGATGCTGGCGACGATTCTGAGCGCGCCGGCGGTGTATGTGGTGGCCGAGCCGGTCGATTTGCGCAAGTCCATTGATGGTCTGGCGCTGGCGGTGGAGAGCAGTCTGGGGTATTCGCCGTTGTCGGGTTCGGTGTTCGTGTTTTTCAACCGGGGCCGGGACAAGGTGAAGCTGTTGTGGTGGGATCGTCATGGCTTCTGGCTGGCCTACAAGCGGCTGGAGAAAGGCCGCTTCCGCAAGCCCCTCACCGGGATGATTTCGCGCTCGGACCTGCTGCTGTTGCTGGAAGGCGTGGACTTGTCGGTGGCCCGTTTCCGCGAGGTTCGGGCCGGACGGGTCGGGTGATCGAAAAAGTGGCTGAAATCCGCATCAGAGCTGGGCTTGCGGGTGGTCCACCGGGTATAATGGCAGCCATGAATGCCGCCGTTCTCGCCGAAGAAATCAGCGTCCTGAAAGCCACCTTGGCCCAGCGCGAGGCGCGCATCGAACGGCTGGAATTCGATCTGGCGCAGCTGAAGAAGCTGCTGTTCGGCGCCCGCTCCGAGCGGCTGCAAAATCTCCCCGACATTGAACAACTGCCGCTGTGGGCCGAGGTGCCCGAGGACGCCCCCGTCGCTAGCCCGGTGGCATTCCAGACGGTGGTGAAATCCCCTGCCAAAAATGCGCCCAAACGCACCGCGTTGCCGGCGCATCTGCCGCGGGAGATCGTGGTGTTGCCGCTGTCGTCGGAAGCGCGCCGGTGTCCTGAATGCGGCGAAGAACGGCCGGTGATCGGCTACGAAAGCGCCGAACGCCTCGACTACGTGCCGGCCACCCTCAAGATCGTCGAGACCCGCCGCGAAAAGTGTGCCTGCTCGAAGTGTCAGGGGCAGTTGACCACGGTACCGGCACCGCCGCAGATCATCGAACAGGGCATCCCACTGCCGGGGCTTCTGGCGCATCTGCTGATGGCCAAGTATGGCTATCACCTGCCCCTCTATCGCATCGAACAAATTTTCGCCCACCAGGGCGTCCCGATTGCTCGCACCACCCTGTGCGACTGGGTTATCCAAAGCGGCTGGCAGCTGAAGCCTCTGGTTGACAGGATGCTGGAGTTGCTCAAGCAACAGCCGGTGATCTTCTCGGACGACACCACTGTGGCGGTCCAGGACCGCGGCAAGACGCGGGAAACCCGGTTTTGGGTCTACGCCGGCCATTCCCCGCCGATCATCGTGTACGACCACACCGAAACCCGGGCGGGCAAGTATCCCAAGGCCAAACTGGAAGGCTACAGCGGCTACCTGCAGGCGGACGCCTATGCCGGTTACGACCAGATCTTCGCCGCAGGCAAGGTCCTGGAAGTGGCCTGCTGGGCGCATGCGCGCCGCAAGTTCTTCGAGATTGCCCGCCAAGCGGAGGCCGGCAAGCGTATCAGCGCCCATGAGGCCTTGGAGTACATCGGCCGGCTCTATGCCATCGAGCGGGAGGCCAAGGAACAGCAGCTCGACGCCGAAGGTATCCGAAAGCTGCGGCAGCAACAGGCGCGGCCGATCCTCGCCCAATTCAAGGCGTGGCTGGAAGATCGGCTGCGCGAGTTGGCGCCCAAGACCCCCACCGCCCAGGCCATCGGCTATGCCCTTAAGAACTGGGAAGCCCTGCTGCGCTATACCGAAGACGGTCGCCTGGAGATCGACAACAACCGTAGCGAACGGGCCATCCGCCCGCTGACCATCGGCCGCAAGAACTGGCTGTTTCTCGGCTCACCCAAGGGCGGCCAGGTCGCCGCCACCGTGTTCAGCCTGATCCAGACCTGCAAGGAGCTGGGCATCAATCCGGAGGCCTATCTGAAGGATGTCCTCACCCGTCTGCCTATCACCAAGCAGAAGCACATCGACAGCCTGCTGCCGCACAACTGGAAGCTGCCCGGGGAACGAGCGACCACCTAACCGTTCGCCCCTGCGACCACAAGACCGGGCACCGCCGAACGCTTACTGCGGATGGCTACCTTGGGCGGCGCCGAGGTGCTCGGCCTGCAAAAAGTCGTCGGCTCGCTCACGCCGGGGAAGAAAGCGGATGTGATCATCCTCGATCCCAGCGGCCGAAATTTCGCGCCGCATTGGGATTGGCCGAGCCAAATCATCCTCAACGGGCAGCCTTCGAATGTGGAATATGTCTTCGTCGA
>DATIWS010000213.1:0-9489 GCA_035519275.1 Acidocella sp.
GGGTCAGCCTCAAGTGCTGCCACGCCCTCGCGCAGCGCGGCGAGGAATTTTGCCAGCGCTGGCGCCTTCAGTCCGGTCTCGCGCGAGAGCAGGATCAGCTCATCCGCCGGCGGCACGCCGTAATCCTCGGGCAGGAAGATCGCCGGGTTGAGCCCGGCCTGCTGGAGTTGGATGTCCTCATAGGTGCGGAAGGTACCGATCACCGCATCTACCTCGCGCGATTGCAGCGCGGTGACGAGGTTGAAGTTGACGTTCACCAGCGTCACGTCGGCCAGCGTCAGCCCGGCGGATTTCAGCATCGTGCCGATCAGCACCGTTTCCACCCCGGCGACCGAGTAGCCGATCTTGCGGCCTTTGAGGTCGGCGAGCTTGGTCACGCCGCTTTTCTTCAACGCGGTGAGCGTGTTCAGCGGCTTGTTAATGAGCGTGCCGGTGCGGCGCACGGGCAGGCCCTGGTCCACCAGCAGATAAAGCTGGGGCTGGTAGCTCAGGCAGGCATCGGCCTGCCCGGCGGCAACGAGGCGCGGCGGTAGGTCCGGGTCGGTCGGGGCGATGAGCTTCACATCCAGCCCGGCGCGGGCGAAGGCGCCGCAATATCTGGCAGCGAAGAGCGGCGCGTGGTCCGGGTTGATGAACCAGTCCAGGATGAGCGTGAATTTTTGCTCCGTCCCGGCGCGGGCCAGGGCAGGAGCGGCAAGAGCGGCGGTGGCAGACGAGATAAACCTACGGCGCAGCATATAATCACTCCCTTCGCTGGCATTACCCAGGCAGGTTCAACGGGTATGATCTCAGCCCGCACAGCGCGGACACCCCGGATGTGGCAATCTTGTTGCGGAACGCCCGTTGGCGTCAAGCGGGGGGGCGGAGGTGATGCTCTGGGTTGGGATTTCGGGGTTGGGTGGTTTTGCGACGGTCTGCTTGGGAGCGGGGCACCCGGATAACGGTCATTCAGGCGAGGCTGGAACGGGCCACCGGGATGGCGGCTTTGGAGAGCGCAGCGGAGACAAGGAGACGTTCGTTCGTGTAGATTGCCGGGGAATCAATAACTCTGGAGTTGGGTGTCTTTGTCGGGCACCCATCAGTTTGTTTCGTGGCGGTTCGGGCATTCTCTTTCGGGTGGTCTATTCATTGTGCTGAGATTCGAATTGCTGACCACTCCGATAGGTTCAGCTCGGCCAACATGAAATTGATTTCCACCATTCCGCTTTGACAGGTACATCGCTTCGTCAGCATGGCGTAAAAGAACCTCGGGCTCAACAAAATCGATAGGATAGACAGTCGCGCCCAGGCTGGCGGTTACTTTGTAACAGTCTTGGTATTGATTAACGTGGCTATCCACGGCGTGCACAATACGGTTTAAAATTGCCTTTACTTCCCGCAGCGACCTCAGGTCTTCAAGAATGATGACGAATTCATCACCGCCAAGCCGGGCGACCATGTCGACGCCGCGGATCGCATTTCGGATTGCCGTCGCGGTTGATAATAGTCTCTGATCTCCCGCAGCATGGCCAAGCTGATCGTTTACGGCTTTGAAGCCATCAAGGTCAAGAACTGCAAGGGCCATCAGGTTTTGATTGCGACACGCCCGCGTTTGCGCTTGGGCGATGCGCGGCATCAGCGCTTGCCGGTTCGGCAGTCCGGTTAAAGGATCTGTCAGCGAACGGTCCTCAAGCTGCTTTTCCAATTCCTCGCGGTAGACTGAGGAGCCGAGCAGGGCGGCGAACATTTCGGCGATGGCGAGGTTGGTGGCTTCCAGAGGGCCAGACTGGCGATGGATCCATGAGATGGCGATGGCGCCAACAAACCCGTTTGGGCCGGGAAGCGGGAGCACCAGGTTCGAGCGCATGTCGGCATCGACAAATTCCGGCATCGAGTCTTCGCTGTTCTGGTAGTCTTGCGTAAATAAATACTGCCCTGACGCCAGTGCGCGGCCAACCGTCCCCTTGCTGGCTGGGAAGCTGAATTTGACAATGGACTCTTGGTTGACGCGGTCGAGTCCGTAGAACAATTTGTATCTCAGGCGATCCGGTCCATCATACACGATGAGCGCTGCCCCGTCGGCATCCAGAAGTTTGGCGAGGTTAACCGCTGTCGAATTGAAAAACTCGGCAAACGAGAAGATCTTCAGGAGATCGGTTGTCGTTGTGACGGCCGCTCTCCAAAGACCACCCGCATCAGGTTCAAGCACGCTGGTATCTAGTGTCGTCAATATCTCGAAGCCTAACTGATGAGGAAGCTTTGGCGGAGCAGACCTGCGCCGCTCCAAACATAGAAATAGGCACGATTGAAACCGATTAAATGACGTCTGATTGGCGGGCCGGAACACTCATTCATGGGATGTTCTGGTAGCGCAAATAGACGTCAATTTACATATTATCGGGGTAGTGTCTCTGTTCAAATTTCTGTCAGTTCAAGCTTCATATAGGCCGCCGGGTGATTAGCCTTCGCAGCCCGCACGTTGATTTGGGCCACCACATCCTCCATCCTCCGAAGCCTGTCAGAGATTTTACGGCCACGTCCGGGAGCAGCGCGGCGTCTTTTCTATCCTGACGAAATTATACCACGTCGTGTAGAGCGCAACCATGTGGACATGGTTCGCGGCCTCCTTGCTGAACCCGTTGGTCAGGCGGGTGAAGCGACGCACAGACATGCGGACTCCAGGCGCCATATGTAACGGACGACCCACTGCTCAAATAGCTGGAGCCGACAGCACCTACGTCCAAGTTTGGCAACCACGAGAGTTCGCCCGAAGTACTGGAATGGGCGCTACATTACGTCGTCAGCGAATTCAACGCCGATTTGGTGCCCAGAGATCCAACGCCGGTACACCCGGCGCTCAGTGCCATCATTCAACCTCAGAAAAAAAACCTCTGGAACATCAGCCGTTAAAACTGTTTCGACGCGAGCCCCCCGATCCGTAAGATCCAGGACCAAGCAATCAACTACAGCCCCCCAAGAGCCACCATAAACCAGCTTACCGGATTTAAGCGTCGCGGCTCGATTTGCGTTGCGGCGGTCAGTAGGGCGTGAGTCAAACTTGGAAGTTATGGCGGTCATAGCAAAGTTAATATGATTAACTGGCCGCGCTACGCAACTCACAATCCGTTCAACAATCGGCGTCTTTGTAATACCTGGTATAATATCAGAGAGCTCGCCCGATAATTTTGAGGCACAGAGAAAAGCGGTGTAATGTCAAATCCTGCCAATCAAATCGGTTGCGCCCTTCACCCTTGACCGCAAAAGCAATCACTGCGTCCCTCACGCCCGCTTTCGAGAAGCGAGCCGCGTCGACTAAAGGACCACCTTGGGTCGCAAACCGAAACTTTAACGGACACCACAGCTCAGAGCTGCCCCGCCAAAATCGCCACCGCAACCGCCAGCCCCACCTCGCGGTTGAGCTTGAAGAGAGCGAGGCAGCGCGCCGGGTCGTCGATATCCAGCCGCGCAACCTGCCAGCCGAGCAGCGCGGCGGGGATGAGCATCAGCGCATAGCCCCAGACATGCAGCCCGAAGCCCGCCATGGCCAGCAGCACCAGCAGCACCGTGCCGGTGTAGCACACCGCCAGCATCTCACGCGTGCGCTCCCCGAACAGCCGCGCCGTGGATTTCACCCCGATCATCGTGTCATCCTCGCGGTCCTGGTGCGCGTAGATCGTGTCGTAGCCCAGAATCCACAGAACCGCCGCGCCATAGAGGCAGAGCGACGGCCAGGAGCAGAAATGCCCCGTGGCGGCGGCGTAGCCCATCGGCGCGCCCCAGCCGAAGGTGAAGCCCAGCACCACCTGCGGCCACCATGTCACGCGCTTGGCCGCCGGATACAGCGCCACCAGCAGCAACGCGCACACGCCGAGGATCTGCGCCGTGCGGTTCAGCAGCAGCAGAATCCCCAGCCCGATAAGGCAGAGCAGCGCGAGAAACACCAGCGCCTGCATTGGCGTCACCGCGCCCGAGGCCAGCGGCCTTCCGCGCGTGCGCTCCACCTGCGCGTCCATCTTGCGGTCCCAGAGGTCATTCACCACGCAGCCCGCGCCGCGCATCACCACCGAGCCCACGGCGAACAGCACCGCCAGCCACAGCCCGGCCCAGAACCCGTGCGCGGCGAGGCAGATGGCCCAGAGCCCGGGCAGGAACAGCAGCCAAACGCCGACCGGGCGGTCGAGGCGGGCAAGCAGCACATAGGGGAGGAAGCGCGGCGGCACATGGGCCACCCAGCCGGAGAGGCGTATATCGGTGAATCCACTCATGGTGCTATTCAGCGCCGCATGAGTGTCGCGTCAATTCGCCTTTACGTGCCCGGGCCGCTGGCCGCCGGGGCTGATCTCGCCCTTTCCGAGGCGCAATCGCACTATCTAGCCAATGTGATGCGCGCTGCCCTGGGGGATGCCCTGCGCGTTTTCGATGGCGTGAGCGGCGAATGGCGCGCCGCTGTCACCAAAATTTCGCGCAAATCGGTCACGCTCACCTTGGTGGAGCAGACCCGCCCCCAGGCGCCCGAGCCCGATGCCTGGCTCTGCTTCGCCCTGCTCAAGCGCGCCAAGACGGACATGGTGGTGGAAAAGGCGACGGAGCTGGGCGTTTCCGTCATCCAGCCCATCATCACCGCGCGCACCAATGCCGACCATGTGAATTTGGAGCGGCTGCGGTCCATTGCCATCGAGGCCGCGGAGCAATGCGAGCGCCTGGCCGTGCCGGAGATCCGCCAGCCCCTGCCGCTGGCCAAGCTGATGGCGCAATGGCCGGACCGCCCTCTCTACGTGGCGGATGAACGCCGCACCAGCGCCCTGCTTGGCCCGGCACCCGGCCCCAGCGCCCTTATGGTCGGGCCGGAGGGCGGCTTTACCGATACGGAGCTTGAAGCTATCGGTCGCGCACCCCAGGTGACGCGCGTGTCCCTGGGAGCCCGTATCCTGCGGGCAGAAACCGCCGCCATTGCCGGGCTGGCGCTGCTGCTGGCGGCGCGGCCCTGAACAGGGAGTAGAATTTGTCCAACCCCGGAGACGCCGATTCGCGGATCGTCGAGGATGCGCGCGACCTCGCCGCCTACCTCGAATCCGGCTGCAAACCGGCGGACAGCTGCAGAATCGGCACTGAGCACGAGGCGTTTGGCTTCCGCCTGAACGGCTTCGCCCCGCCTACCTATGAGGAAGAGGGGGGCATTGGCGCGCTGCTCGCCGCCATGCAGGCGCGCGAGGGTTGGGAGCCGATCCTCGACCAGGGCAACACCATCGGGCTGAAGGGCAGCTCCGCCTCGCTCTCGCTGGAGCCCGGCGGGCAGTTCGAGCTTTCCGGCGCGCCGCTGGCGGACCTCCATGCCGCCAAGGCGGAGCTGGACGCGCATATCGAGCGCCTGCATGATGTCGCCCCGAAGCTGGGGCTCGGCTTCGCGCCGCTCGGCTTCCACCCCGTGGCTAAGCGGGCGGATATACCGATGATGCCCAAGGGCCGCTACAAGCTGATGCGCGAATACATGCCAAAGGTCGGCACCCGCGGGCTGGACATGATGTTCCGGACCTGCACCGTTCAGGCCAACTTGGATTTCCGTTCCGAATCAGACATGGTAAAGAAGATGCGGGTGGCAAGCGCGCTGCAGCCGCTGGCCACGGCGCTGTTCGCCAACTCGCCCTTCTACGAGGGCAAGCCCAACGGGTATCTCTCCAACCGCGCCCTGGTCTGGACGGATACCGACAACGCGCGCTCCAGCATCCCAGCGGTGATCTTCGAGGACGGCTTCGGCTTCGAGGCTTATGCCAACTGGCTGCTCGACGTGCCGATGTACTTCGTCTACCGCGATGGCAATTATTTCGACGCCACCGGCGCCTCGTTCCGTGACTTCATGGCGGGCCGGTTGGCGGTGCGTCCCGGCGAGCGCGCCACGATGGGCGATTTCGCCGACCATGCCACCACCGCGTTCCCGGATGTGCGGCTGAAGAAATATATCGAGACGCGCGGCGCGGATTCCGGCCGGCCGGAGATGATGCTGGCGCAATCGGCGCTGTGGACCGGGATTTTCTACGACCAGGCGGCGCTGGATGCGGCCGCGGCGCTGGTCAGGCCGATGAGCTATCAGAATGTCCTCGCCCTGCGCGACGCCGTGCCGGTCACTGGCATCAACACGGGCCTCGGCGCGGGCACGCTGCGCGATCTGGCCCGCGACGTTGTGACGATTGCTGAGCAGGGCCTGAAGAACCGGGCACGCAAGAACGCAGGCGGAGAGGATGAGCGGATCTATCTCCGCCCGCTGCGGGACATCGCCGAGGGCGCCCCCACCCAGGCCGAGCACTGGCTCGCCCGCTATCATGGCGACTGGGGCGGGGATGTAACGAAAATTTTCGCCGAGGCGGCGCTGTAACAATAAAAAAGGCCCGTCTTCCGGCGGGCCTTTTTCGTGGATGCTGAAGCAGCTTACGGAGTGGTGCTGGCGCTCGCCACCTGGGCCGCCGTTGCCGGGGGCAGGTCGGTCACGAAATGATCCAGGTCGTCGGGGGACTTCAGCGCCAGCACGGCCTGGAATTCTGCGGTGTTGTTCAGGCAAAAGGCCGTGCCCTGCGCCATGCCGGCCATGGTCTGGTTGTTCGCCAGCTGGGTAACAAAGCGGTCTTCCACGGTCTGCCCGTTGGAGCGGCCGCTGGCCTTGCGGAAATACGCATCCATCACATGCTGCGCATTTAGCACATGCGGCTGGAAGCTGTGCATGAACGTATCGTACTGGTCCTGCTCGCCGCAGGTGAGTGCGGCCACCATGAGTGCGGATTTCAGGCCGATGACGTTGAATGCCTGCTGGATCTGCTCATGCTGCGCGGCGGAGAACTTGATCTTTGGCGAGACAGGGGGCGGGACGTCCACGGCCACCGTGTACGTATGCCCGACCGGAGCGGGCGGCGCGTAGGCGGCTTTTGTCGCCGGCTCAGCGCAGCCAGTCACGACGAGGGCGGTTAATCCGAGGCTCAGAAAAGCTTTGCCGCGCACCGGGGCCGAAGACAGTGTTTGCAATGGAGGATCCTTGAATAAGTTACGGAAGCGTAAATTACTGATGATTAAATACAGCCAAAATCATAAGCCGCCAAGCACTAAATTTGCGAACTCTTTACTGTAATCATTTGAAATTAAATGATTTAATTTTTTACTGCAAATTTGTAATCTGGTTATAGCCGGGCTACGCGCAGGGCGTTGGTGGTGCCCGCCCGTCCGAAGGGGATGCCGGCGACGATCACGATCTCATCGCCTTTCTTCGCGAACCCCTCGGTGCGGGCCAGTTTCAGAGCGTGTTCAACAGCCTGCGTCATGGAATGCATAACTTCGGTGGCGACGGCGTGCACCCCCCATACCGCCGCCAGGCGGCGGGCCACGGCCAGGCTGGTGGTAAGCCCCAGCACCGGGCAGTCCGGCTTTTCGCGGGCGACTCGCAGCGCCGTCGCGCCGGATTCGGTCAGCGCCACGATCGCCTGCGCCCCGATGGTATGCGCCACCTGCACCGCTGCGGCGGCGATGGCGTCGGCGGAGGATTTCTCTGGTGCCGGGCGCTTGGCGTCGAGGGTCTTGCGCCAGTCCTCGTCCCGCTCCACGCGGGCGACGATCCGGTCCATCATGTTCACCGCCTCGCGCGGGTATTGCCCGGCGGCGGATTCGGCGGAGAGCATCACCGCGTCCGCGCCGTCATACACGGCGGCCGCTACGTCAGAGGCTTCGGCCCGGGTGGGGGCAGGGGCGGAGATCATGCTCTCCAGCATCTGCGTCGCCACCACCACGGGCTTGCCGCGCAGCTGGGCGGCACGGATGATGCGCTTCTGCGCTATCGGCACCTCCTCCGGCGGCAGTTCCACGCCGAGGTCGCCGCGCGCCACCATCGCCGCATCGGCGAGGTCGAGGATCGCCTCAAGGTTATCGAGCGCCTGCGGCTTCTCCAGCTTGGCCATCACGCAGGCGCGGCCCGCCGCCAGGGCCTTGGTCTCGGCCACGTCCTCGGGGCGCTGCACGAAGGACAGGCCGATATAGTCGATGCCCAAAGGCAGCACGAAGTCGAGATCGGCGCGGTCCTTGGGCGTCAGCGCCGGAATCGGCAGCACCACATCCGGCACGTTCACGCCCTTGCGGTCGGAGAGTACGCCGCCGTTCAGCACCTCGGTCAGCAGATGGTCGCCGCGCTTGTGCAGCACGCGCAGCCGCAGCTTGCCGTCATCGAGCAGCAGCATGGTGCCGATTCCCGCGGCTTCGTGGATCTCCGGGTGCGGCAGGCAGACGCGCCGCGTGTCGCCGGCGGCCATGTTCATGTCCAGAATGAACTGCTGCCCCGCCTGCAGCTGCACGCGCCCCGATTGGAAGGTGCCGACGCGCAGTTTCGGCCCCTGCACATCGGCCAGGATGCCGATGGGCCGGCGGAATTTCTGTTCCACGGCGCGGATCATCTCTATGCGACGGGCGTGGTCTTCATGCGCGCCGTGGGAAAAATTGAGGCGGAACACGTCCGCCCCGGCCTGGAAGAGCTGGGCGATCATCTCCGGGGTGGAGCTTGCGGGGCCCAGCGTGGCGATAATCTTGGTCCGGCGATGGCGGCGCAACCGTTCGGTCATGGCAACCTCATGTGATGAGTGTGGCGCGGATATCGTTCACGTTGGTCAGTGTCGGCCCGGTGACGACGAGATCATCCAGGGCCTGGAAAAAACTGTAACTGTCGTGCCGGGCGAGGAATGCCGCACCGTCCAACCCCAGCGCGGCGGCGCGGGCGAGCGTGTCCGGCCCGATGACCGCGCCCGCGGCGTCCTCTGTGCCATCGATGCCGTCCGAATCTCCGGCCAGCGCCCAGATATTAGCGGCGCCGTTCAGAGCCAAGGCGAGGCTGAGTAGATATTCCATATTTCGCCCGCCGCGCCCCGACGGGCCGGCGCCGATGCTCACGCTGGTCTCGCCGCCGGAGAGCAGGAGCTTGGGGCCGGGCGTCCGCAGCGCCCGCATTGCATGGGCGCGGCCCAGCTCCGCCGCTTCGCCCTCCAGCGCATCGCCCAGAATCTCGGTCGCCATCCCGGCCTCCCGCGCGGCGGCTTCCAGGGCCATCCTTGGTGTGGCGATCAGCCGGTAATCCGCGCCCGGCCCCCAGGTGGGGCCAGAACCGATGGTCGCGGGGTCGTCCCCCGGCACGTCGGAAATCGCCAGCGTGACGAGCCGGGCAGGGGCGCAGGCGGCGGCGAGCTTACCGCCCTTGATGCCGGACAGCGCCTTGCGGATGCGGTTCATCGTCGAGATCGGCGCGCCGGAGGCGAGCAGCGCCTTGTTTACCAAAATCTTGTCAGCCAGGGTGATGCCCGGCGCGGGCAGGGCCATCAGCGCCGAGGCACCGCCCGAGATCAGCGCCATCACCTGGTCCTGGGGGGTGAGGTTCCGCACCGCCGCCAATATCTCTTGCGCCGCCGCCTCGCTCGCCGCGTCCGGCACCGGATGGGCGGCTTCCAGCACCCGAATCCTGCGCGTGGGCACCGCATGGCCGTAGCGGGTGAC
>DATIWS010000214.1:0-3151 GCA_035519275.1 Acidocella sp.
TGTTCCAGCGGTCCATTTGGCCCTGGTTGATCTGCTGCGTGCCGTGATACAGGCCGGTGGTATCGCCCAGGCCGACCGTGTTGGCCGTGGCGAACAAACGGAAGGCCGGGTGCGGGCGGATGACGCGGTTCTGGTCGAGCAGGGTCAGCTTGCCCTCGACCTCCAGCACGCGCTGGATCACGAACATCACATCCGGGCGGCCTGCATCGTATTCGTCGAACACCAAAGCGCAGGCATGCTGCAGCGCCCAGGGCAGGATGCCTTCGCGGAATTCGGTGACCTGCTTGCCGTCCTTCAGCACTATCGCGTCCTTGCCGATGAGGTCGATGCGGCTGATATGGCTGTCCAGGTTGACGCGGATGCACGGCCAGTTGAGGTGCGCCGCCACCTGCTCCACATGCGTGGATTTGCCAGTGCCGTGATAGCCCTGGATCATCACGCGGCGGTTGAAGGCGAAGCCGGCGAGGATGGCGAGCGTGGTCTCACGGTCGAACTGGTAGGCCGGGTCGATCTCGGGCACGTGCTCGGTGCGCAGCGAGAAGGCGGGAACTTCGAGATCCGAGTCGATGCCGAACACCTGCCGCACTTTCACGGTGGTGTCGGGCTGGTTGATCGCCGAGGTGGGAGGGACCCGGGGTTCAGACGTCGCGGCGATGTTGTTCATGTATTCCGTCCTTAAGGGTGCTCGCACATATTAGCTTTGCCATCTTACGCGGTGGGGCTCAATCCGGCGTGGCGGCCAGCTTGCCGCGGAGCGTGGCATAGGCAAGGTTGATGTTTTTCAGCCGCTCCTCGGCCTGCTTGCTGCCCTGGTTGGCATCCGGGTGGTGCTGCTTGGCCAGTGTTTTGTACTTGGCCTTCACTGTTTCAAGCGTCACCGGCCAGACGAGGCCAAAAATTTCCAGTGCGTCGCGCAGTTCTGGGGGGAGGCCCGGGTGCGGGGCGGGGCGCGGGCGCTCCTGCCCGAAGGCGAAATTGCGCAGCTCGGCCTCCAGCGTCTCCTGCTGGCGGCTGGCGGCGCCGTTCTGGCCGAGCGGCCAGCTCGGGCGCTGCCAGGAGGCATCGGCGCGCATCTCCGCCTCGATCTCCCCGGCGGACATGCCTTTGTAGTAGTCCCAGGAGGCGTTGTAGGCGCGTATATGCTCCAGGCAGAACCAGTGGAACTC
This sequence comes from Acidocella sp., assembly GCA_035519275.1. GTDB lineage: Bacteria > Pseudomonadota > Alphaproteobacteria > Acetobacterales > Acetobacteraceae > Acidocella. The sequence goes on from DATIWS010000214.1 coordinate 1,167, forward strand.
GCGCAGATTGCTGCGGGATTTGGGGGCGCGGTAGTCGCCGCCCTGCAGGCAGCCGGGGCTGGCGCAGCCCTGGCCAGGTGCCGCCGGATCGGGCGCGTAGGCGCGCGGCTTGCGGTTCGTCGAAATCATGGCCTTAATGTGCGCCCTCGCGCGCAATTGGCAACATGAGATGCGCGCTGCGATGCGCAATGCAGGGCAGCAGGGATGAAAGGACGCAGGCGATGAGCACACGGGCGGAGAGAATCGAGCAGACGCTGCGGGCGGCGTTCGCGCCGGCCACGCTGGAGGTGGTGGATGAAAGCAAGCGCCACGCCGGCCATGCCGGGCGCAATGGCGTGCCGGTGGGGGAGACGCATTACGCCGTGACTATGGTGGCTGAAAGCTTGCGGGAAAAATCCCGGCTGGAGCGCTCGCGCGCCGTGCACGAGGTGCTGGATGCGGAGTTCAAGTCCGGGCTGCATGCGCTCTCGCTCACGCTGAGCGCACCAGAGTCTGCTTGAAAACTCTACTCTGGCGGCCATTTGGCGCGGTTTTTCTGCGCTCCGGTGCTCACGTACCGTAAGTACGCTCCGCTCCGGTGCTCAAAAAACCACGCCAACTGACTCACCAGAGCGAGTTTTGAAACAGACTCTAAAGTTGGGGATTTACTGGCGGCCGTAGGTGTCCTCGAACCGGACGATATCGTCCTCGCCGAGATAGGGGCCGGACTGCACCTCGATCACCGTGAGCGGGATCTTCCCCGGGTTTTCCAGCCGGTGCATGCTGCCCAGCGGCAGGTACACGCTCTCGTTCTCGCGCAGCAGCCGCACCTCGTCATCGCAGGTGACGGAGGCGGAGCCCGCCACCACCACCCAGTGCTCGGCCCGGTGGAAATGCTTCTGGAGAGAAAGTTTTTGCCCTGGCCAGACGACGATGCGCTTCACCTGGAAGCGGTCGCCCTGGATCAGGCTCTCGTAGAAGCCCCAGGGGCGGTAGGTGCGGTTATGGCTGTCGGCCTCGGGGCGTTTCTGCGCCTTCAGCCGGTCCACGATCTTCTTCACGTTCTGCGCCTGATCGCGGCTGGCCACCAGCAGGGCGTCCTGCGTGTTCACCACGATCAGGTCCTGCACGCCGAGCAGGGCGGTCAGGCTGGCGTCGTTCCGCACATAGCTGTTGCTGACATTCTCCAGCACCACGTCGCCCAGCGCGACATTGCCCTGGGCATCCTTGGGCGCGATGTCGAACAGCGCGGACCAGGAGCCGACATCCGACCAGCCGATGGCGGCGGGCACGACCACGGCCTTGTCGGTTTTTTCCGCCACGGCGTAGTCGATGGAGATGTCCGGCGCCGTGGCGAATTCAGCGGCGCCGAGACGGATGAAGTCGAGGTCGGTGGTGCTGGCGGCCATGGCGGCGCGGGTGGCGGTGAGTACCTCCGGCGCGAGGCGCTCCAGCTCGTCCAGCAGCGCATCGGCGCGGAAAAGGAACATGCCGGAGTTCCAAAGATTGCCACCAGCGGCAAGCAAGGATTTGGCCATGGCGAGGTCCGGTTTTTCCAGAAAGCGTTCAACCAGATAGGCGCCGGGCAAGCCCTCCAGCGACTCGCCCCGCGCGATGTAGCCATAGCCGGTTTCCGGCGAGGTTGGTTCCATGCCGAAGGTGACGATATGCCCGGCGCGCGCCGCCGCCCAGGCGGTGCGCAGGGCGGCGCGCAGGGCGTCCTGGTCGGCGATGGCGGCATCCGCGGCCATGATCCAGAGCACGGATTCGGGCGCGGTCTTGGCGGCGAGCAGCGCGGCGGCGGCGATGGCCGGGGCGCTGTTGCGGCCCACCGGCTCCAGCACGATGCGCGCGCCATTGATCCCGGCCTCGCGCAACTGCTCGGCCACGACGAAGCGGTGGTCCTGGTTGGCGACGACGATGGGCGGGGTGAACTCGGCCGAGGCGGCGCGTAGCGCGGTTTCCGCCAACATCGAACGCTCGGCGATGAGCGGCCAGAACTGCTT
>DATIWS010000215.1:0-4259 GCA_035519275.1 Acidocella sp.
GATACAGGCGCGTCCAGATACCCGGCGCGCGCCAGGGCGTCCTTCAGCAGCGAGAATTTGTCTATGGCGTGGCGGTCCGCGACGGCGCAACCGCCGCAGATGCCGAAATGCTGGCAATGTGCCATGGCGACGTCAGGATTCGGCGTTGCCGCCGTTCTCCTCGAGGATCACATCCGGCGCCTCTTCCTCGGTCATGTCCTGCACCACCGGGGCCGGGCCACGGCGGCGGATGAGCATGAAGGCGGGAACGGTTCCGCCGAAGCCCTGCACCGGGGCGCCCAGATCCTTCTCGTAGCGCGGCTCACGCTCGCGGCGGGGGCGCTCACGGTCCCGTTCACGTTCGCGCTCACGCGGAGCCTCACGCTCACGCGGCGCCTCGGGCTTGGGCGCGCGCTCGGGCTTGGCCGCCTCACGCGCGGGCTTCGCCTCGCGGGCAGCCGGCTTCTCCTTGCCCTTGCGGTCCTTGACCCCACGGCCGCCACGGCCACGCTTGCGGCCATCGTCCTCGGCCCATTCCACCACGTCGAGCCCTGGGATCTCGATGCGGGGGATCGGGGCGGCGATCAGCTTCTCCACCGCTTCCACGGCCAGGCGGTCATCCGGCGTGGCGATGGTGTAGGCATGGCCCTCGCGCCCGGCGCGGCCGGTGCGGCCGATGCGGTGCACGTAATCCTCGGCATGGTGCGGCACGTCGAAATTGAAGACGTGGCTCAGCCCGCCAATGTCGATGCCGCGCGCCGCGACATCGGAGCAGACCAGCAGGCGCAGCTCATTGGCCTTGAACTTCTCCAGCGTGGCGAAGCGCACGGACTGCGCCAGATCGCCATGCAGCGCCCCGGCGGAAAAGCCGTGCTTGAGCAGGGATTTCAGCAGAATGTCGACATCGCGCTTGCGGTTGCAGAAGATCAGCGCGTTCTGCACGTCCTCGGAGCGGATGAGCCGCCGCAGCGCCTCGCGCTTGTCGTGCTCATTCACCAGCACGAGGCCGGAGACGATCGTGGTCGCCACCGTCGCCGGCTTGGAGACGGTGATCTCCCGCGGGCTGTCGAGGAAGGCGTCGGCCAGGCGGCGGATTTCCGGCGCCATGGTGGCGGAGAAGAACAGGGTCTGGCGCTTGCGCGGCAGCAGCGAGACGATGCGCTCGATATCGGGGATGAAGCCCATGTCTAGCATGCGGTCGGCTTCGTCGATCACCAGCACGCGCACATCGGTCAGCAGCAGCCCGCCGCGTTCGAACAAATCGATCAGGCGGCCGGGAGTGGCGATCAGCACGTCCACGCCCTTGGTCAGCGCGTCCTTCTGGTCGGACATGCTCTCACCGCCGATGAGCAGCGCGTGGTTGAGCTTGAGGTGCTTGCCGTACTGGACAAAGTTTTCCGCAACCTGGAGCGCGAGTTCGCGCGTCGGTTCCAGGATCAGCGAGCGCGGCATGCGGGCGCGGGCGCGGGAGCCGGAGAGAATATCCAGCATCGGCAGGGTGAAGCTTGCGGTCTTGCCGGTGCCGGTCTGGGCGCAGCCCAGCACGTCCTGCCCCATGAGCACCACGGGGATCGCCTGCGCCTGGATCGGCGTCGGGCGGAGATAGCCCTTGTCGTGAAGTGCTTTGAGAATCGGCTCGGAGAGCCCAAGCGCGGCGAAGCCTTCTTCTTCCGCTTCCTGCTGTTGTTCCGGCTCGGCTCCGGGCGTCGGGGTTTCGGCGGGCGTAATCAGCGCTTCGTCCTGCGCCGGGGGTTCGGCTTGATCAGCTGCGGTGGTGTCAGACAAAAATTGGACCCGTTCGTGTTGAGGTGCCGCGCGTGAAAACACGCCTAGCGCGCGCCGCGCTAGCTGCAATGCGCCCCGTATCGGCAAGTTGAACCGAGAAGTCAAGGATTAGCGCGGAATCGCCGGTCCCGTGCCTCCTGTTCCGTGCAGATGACCGCCAATAATCGGGCAATCTCAACAAACATCATGGGCGTCTCCAATGACGCAAGCGCAGCGCGTTGCCAAGCACGCAAAGCGACGATGCGGCCATGGCCCCGCCGGCCAGAGCCGGGCTGAGCAGGCCGAACGCGGCGGCGGGAATGCCTAGGGCATTATAGATCATCGCCCAGAACAGCCCCTGCACCAGCACCGCCCAGGTTTTGCGCGCGAGCGCGATAGCGGCGGGGGCCAACTCCGGCGCCGGGCGCAGCAGGGAGACATCCGCCGCCTCGATGGCGACGTCCGCGCCGGAACCCATGGCCATGCCCACAGTCGCCGCGGCGAGAGCGGCGGCGTCGTTGATACCGTCGCCCAGCATGGCGGGGCGGTGCCCGGCGGCGCGCAATTCATGAATGACGGCCAGCTTCCGCGCTGGATCGGCCTGGGCGACAATCTCCACGTCCAGGTCCAGCGCCTCGGCGGCCTCGCGCCTGTCGCCAGTGAGCAGCAGCACACGCAGCCCCATCTCCCGCAGCCTGTTCACGGCCTCGCGCGCGCCGGGGCGGAGGGTGTCGGTAAAGGCGAAACCGGCGAGCACGGAGCCGTTCTCCTCGGCCAGCCAGGACCATGTGGCGCCGTCCATTACGGCGGGGGCTGCCTGCACCAGCGCGGCCGAGCCGAGCACATAGCCCCTGCCCGACATCTCCCCGCGCACGCCCCTGCCCGGCAACGCCACGAAATTCTCTGCCGGGGCCACGCCTGGCTGGCGCAAAGCCGCGCTCAGCGGGTGCGTGTCCCGCGTCGCCAGCGAAGCGGCGATCTCGCGCACCCGCGCCTCGGTCAAAGCGCCGAACAACTCCACGCGCTGCAATTGCGGCTGACCGGTGGTCAGCGTGCCGGTCTTGTCGAACACCAGCGTGTCGATATGCGCGGCCGCCTCCAGAGCGTCGGCGGTGCGGAACAATATGCCCTGTTTGGCCGCCGCGCCGGTGCCGGCCAGGACCGCCGCCGGGGTGGCCAGCCCCATGGCGCAGGGGCAGGCGATGACCAGCACGGAAACGGCGTTGATGATGGCGCGGGGATAGGCCGTGCCATGCGCCAGCCACGCCAGCAAGGTAAGCAGCGCCAACCCCACCACCACCGGCACGAACACCGCCGCCACCTTGTCCGCCAGCTTCTGCACGCGCGGCTTGGTCGCCTGCGCGTCCTCGATCATCCGGGCCATGCGGTCGAGGAAGCTTTCCCCGGCGGCGGAGGTCACCCGCAGGCACAGCACGGCATTCAGATTCAACGTACCAGCCAGCAGCTTCGCCCCCGGCCCGCGCGTCACCGGCAGCGCCTCGCCGGTCACGGGGCTCTCGTCCAGGCTGCCCGTGCCTTCGGTGACGATGCCATCCACCGGCACGCGCTCACCGGGGCGCAGCTCGATCTCATCCCCCGGCACCAGCATGGCAACCGGCACATCGGCGCCGCCCGCCCGGTGCGCGACCTCCGGGCGCAGCTTGTGCAGCGCGGTGATGGCGCGGGCGGCATCGCGCTTCACCCGGCCTTCCATGTATTTGCCGAGCCGGACCAGGGTGATGATGGCCACCGAGGATTCGAAATAGAGCGGCCCGGCAGCGCTGAAATCCCACACTGACAGCCCCCAGGCGGCGGTGGTGCCGAGCGCCACCAGCAGGTCCATATTGCCCAAACCCACCCGCAATGCCGCCCACCCGGCCCGGTAAAAGCGCGCCCCGAGCCAGAACTGCACGATGCTGGCAAGGACCAACTCCACCACATCCGGCACGCGCAGCACCATGCCCAGCACCACGGGTGCTGCGAGGATGAACGCGGCGATAAGCTCGAATTTTTCCCGCCGCACGTCATAAGGCTTCGCAGCTTCCAGCGGCGTGGCGGTAAAGCCGGCGCGTTGCACGGCCTCGATCAGCGCGGTGAGCGCGACGTCCGGCCCGGCCTGCACCTGCGCCGTCTCGGTCGCCAGATTGACCGACGCATCCCGCACCCCAGGCACGCGGCGCAGCACTTTCTCCACCCGGGTGACGCAGCTCGCGCAAGTCATCCCGCCAACGGCAAACTCAATCCGGTGCGGCGCCGGCAATGCCTGATCCATGGCCCAGGATATGGGCAGCCCCCTGGCGTAAGGTCAATGCGCTTGACCCCGGTACGGCAGCGCACTTTATGAGGCAAACCAGGAGACCCTAGATGAGCAAAATCACGCTGCAATTCAACGTGCCCGACCTGCACTGCCAATCCTGCATCCGCTCGATCACGGCGGCGCTGCATCAGGTGGACGCCAAGGCGGAGGTCAGCGCCGATCTGGAAAGCAAGCGCGTGACGGTAAGCGGCACGGGCAG
>DATIWS010000216.1:0-3654 GCA_035519275.1 Acidocella sp.
GGTGCTCGACGTCGCTCCCAACCTGAAAGTCGTCGGCCGCGCTGGCATCGGCGTGGACAATGTGGACGTGAAGGGCGCCACCTCGCGCGGCGTGGTGGTGATGAACACCCCGCATGGCAACGCCATCACCACCGCCGAGCATGCCATCGCGATGATGTTCGCGCTCGCGCGCCAGCTGCCGGAGGCCACCGCCTCCACCAAGGCCGGCAAGTGGGAGAAGAACCGCTTCATGGGCGTGGAAGTCACCGGCAAGACGCTCGGCCTGATCGGCTGCGGCAATATCGGCTCCATCGTGGCCGACCGCGCCGTGGGGCTGAAGATGAAGGTGCTGGCCTATGACCCGTACCTCACCGAGGCGCGCGCCGTGGAGCTGGGCGTTGAGAAGGCCGAGCTGGACACCGTGCTGGCCAGGGCCGATTTCATCACCCTGCACACGCCGCTGATCGAGGCGACGCGCAACATCATCTCGCGCGAGGCGATCGCCAAGATGAAGAAGGGCGTGCGCATCATCAACTGCGCGCGCGGCGGTCTGGTGGATGAGGCGGCGCTGTACGACGCCCTGAAGTCCGGCCATGTCGCCGGTGCGGCGCTGGACGTGTTCGAGGTTGAGCCCGCCACTGCCTCCCCGCTGTTCGAGCTGGAGAACGTAGTGTGCACCCCGCACCTCGGCGCGTCCACTAACGAGGCGCAGGAGAACGTGGCGCTGCAGGTGGCCGAGCAGATCTCCGACTTTCTGCTCAGCGGCTCCGTAACCAACGCGCTGAACATGCCGAGCGTGTCGGCTGAGGAAGCGCCGCGCCTGCGCCCGTACATGGATCTGTGCCGCCTGCTGGGCACCTTCGCCGGCCAGCTCACCCGTGCGCAGGATGGCGTGATCAAGAAGGTGATGGTGGAGTATGAAGGTGCCGCCGCGCCGCTCAACCACCGTCCGCTGAACGCCGCCGCTCTGGCCGGGCTGCTCGGCCCGGTGATGGAAGGCGTGAACATGGTCAACGCCCCGGTGCTGGCGCGCGACCATGGCATCGAGCTGGCCGAGGGCTCCAACGACCGCGCCGGCGACTACCACACCCTGGTGCGTATCACCGTGACGACCGAGAAATCCACCCGCTCCGTGGCCGGCACCTTGATCGGCAATGGCCGCCCGCGTCTGGTCGAGATCAAGGGCATTAAGGTGGAGGCGGATTTCGCCCCGCACATGCTCTACGTCACCAACAAGGACAAGCCGGGCTTCATCGGCCGCTTCGGCATGCTGCTGGCCGATGCGGGCGTGAACATCGCCACCTTCCACCTCGGCCGCGCCGCCGAGGGCGAGGACGCGATCTGCCTCGTCTCCACCGATGGCGAGACCCCGGAAGCGGTACTGGCGCAAGTGCGCGCCCTGCCGCTGGTGATGCAGGCGACCACCCTGGCATTCTGAGCCTAAATTTCGTTCCGGTCTTGTCCCTCTTACCGCAATCCGGCTAGAGCCAGCGGTAAGAGGCTACGGAATCGGGGCGTGAATGTCTGACTGGTTTGAGGTATTCCAGCGCTATAGCGGCAAGTCTGCCGTTATGGCGCTGTTTTTGTTATGCGCCCTGCCGGTGACCGTGCTGACCGCGCTGATCACCCCGCCGGGGCAAAGCCCAGATGAACCGGCGCATATCGTCCGGGCCGCCGGGCTGCTGCATGGCGCTGTGCTGGGTGTGCGCAAAATGGGGGTTAACCCCTATACCGGGGAGCCGGAGATGCTGTCCGGCGTGAAGGTGAAGCAAGCGCTTCTCCATGCCGCTTTTGGGCCCACAACGCAGATCGACGGGCATCCGGTGGTAACGGCGGATGACTTCCTGGCGATGCGCTCGCAGCCGCCGCGTCCGCAACGGCAGTTTGCCCATATTCCCAATACGATTACCTATTTTCCGCTCACTTATGTGCCAGCCACGCTAGGTTTGGCACTGGGGTTGCTGGTGGCTGGGGGCAAGCCGTTCGTATGCATCATCCTTGCCCGGTTTGGCATGTTGTTGGCGTATTTGGCATTGGGGCTTCTGGCACTGCGCATCGCAGCCTATGGCGAGGCGCTGCTGCTGACCGTGCTGTTGATGCCGATGAGTTTATTTCTGGCTGGGACGGTGAACCAGGATGGTATGATGATTGGCTTGGCCTGCCTGGCTGGTGCCGCGCTTACCCGTGGCACGCAGGACATGCGCAGGTTCGGGCTAGTGGTACTGGTGGTAATGCTGCTGGCCAAGCCGCCTTACCTGCCGCTGCTCGGTGTATTTCTGTTGCCGCTTTTCGTCCCCGGTTTTTTCTGGCGGCTGCGGGACGTGGTGCTGGCCATGTTGCCTGTGCTACTCTGGGCCGGGCTAATCGCCGCCCTTGTGGTGGTACCGTTCGACAAGCCGTCTTACCATCCTGGCCCATTGTTCACGGGGGACCGTTCGGTACTGATCGACCATACGGACCCCGCAGCCAATCTGCATATCCTGCTGGCCCAGCCCTTACGCTTCTTCTCCTTGCCGTGGGATACGTTGCGTCAATGCGCCGAGATCGAGTTGGACGAGATGATCGGCGTGCTTGGGCTGCTGCAAATTCTGATGCCACTTGGTTATTACGTGTTGTGGTGCATTGCCGGTGGTGTTGCGCTGGCGGGGTTGTTGTTCAGTGGCCGGCCAGGGCTTACCTCCGGTGGCACGCAGGCGGTCAACTTCATCTGGACCACGCTTCTGCTGGCGGCCAATTTCTGGCTGCTGTTCGTGATGTTTTATCTCAACTGGAGCAATGTCGGGCGCGACGTCGTGGACGGCGTACAGGGACGCTATTTCCTGCCGCTGCTGCCGTTCCTGCTCTTCGCCATTCCCAGCCTGCGCCCGCGTGCAAAGCTTCCGCCGCTGCTGCCAGCCTTACCGGTAGCACTGCTGGGGCTTTATGATATCGGCTATATCCCGATGCGGCTGCTCTACACCTATTATTTGCATTAGGATGACAAGTATGATCCCACCGCGCATCGCCGTCCTGATCCCCTGCTTCAACGAGGAAGTCGCCATCGCCAAGGTGGTGACGGATTTCCGCGCCGCCCTGCCGAAGGCGGAGATTTTTGTGTACGATAACAACTCGCGCGATGGCACAGTTGCGGCGGCCAGCGCGGCCGGGGCGCTGGTGCGGCGTGAGGCGCTGCAGGGCAAGGGGCATGTGGTACGGCGAATGTTCGCGGACATTGAGGCCGACGCCTATGTGCTGGTGGATGGCGACGATACCTACGAGGCCAGCGCCGCGCCTGAGATGGTGCGGCTTCTGCTGGGCGAACAGTTGGACATGGTGAATGGCCGGCGGATCGAGCAGGCGGGTGAGGGGCCGATCGGCGCCTACCGGCGCGGCCACCGCGCCGGTAACTTTGTACTTTCCGGCCTGGTGCGCACAGTGTTCGGCGACCGCATCCAGGACATGCTCTCCGGCTACCGCGTGTTTTCGCGGCGCTTCGTGAAGACCTTCCCGGCGTTGGCCTCGGGCTTCGAGACGGAGACGGAATTCACCATCCACGCGCTCGACCTGCTGATGCCGCTGGCGGAGGTTCCGGTGGCCTATACGGAGCGCCCCGCTGGCTCAGCCTCCAAGCTGCGCACCTACTCTGACGGTTTGCGCATCCTGCGCACCATCGTGGTGCTGGTGAAGGAGGAGCGG
>DATIWS010000217.1:0-2200 GCA_035519275.1 Acidocella sp.
GAGAACGCGCAAACCGGCGGAAGCCAGGGAACGCCCCAGGGCAATGGTCAGAGTCGTCTTGCCCTCGCCTGGGCGGGCGGCGGTGATGGCGACGATTTTGCACGGGCCGTCACTCAAGCCGAGCCCGGTGCGCAAGGAGCGCAGCTGCTCGGCATAGAGCGAGAACGGCGCCTGCAAGGCGGCCACCTGTGGCGCCGCGCTTTCCGGCAGCAGGGCGAAGCAGGAGAGGCCGAATTGCGTGCGGATGTCCACGCCCGAGCGCAAGGAGGTGTCCAGCGTGTCCCGCAGCCCGGCCAGCAGCACGCCGAGGCAGAAGCCCAGCCCCAGGGCCGCGCCCAGGATCAGGCCACGGTGCGGCGCGCTGGGCTGCGTGGGCACCGCGGCGGTGGAGAGGATGCGGGCATCGGGCTTGGTCAGCGAGGCATCCTGCGCCAGCTGGTCCGCCTGCTGGGTCATGGCGCGCAGCATGTCCTGCCCGGCGGCGGCGCGCTGCTCCAAAGCGCGGATGGGTGCTGCCTCCTCATCCTCCGTTTGGCTTTGCGACCGCGCTTCCGCCAGCGCCGATTGCAGCGTGGCGATCTGCGCCTTGTCCGCCGCCACCTGGGCGCGGGCGGCATCCAGCTCGCGCCCCGTCTCGGCGCTGATCTCGGCGGTGATGGCGGCAAGCTGGCTGCGGGCGGAGACGAGATCGGGATAGTCCGGCCCGTATTGCGCCGAGAGTGACTGCACCTGCGCCGTGAGGTCCGCCTGTTCCTTGCGCAGCGGCAGCAGGTTGGGCGCAATGGCGGCGTTGGCGGCGGCGGCATCGCCTCCGCTGGCGGCGTCCAGCCGGGCCTGGGCCATGGCCAGATCCGCCTGCGCTTCGACCAGCGAGGCGGCCAGCCGGCTCGCCGTCTCGGTCGTCAGGGTCGATTGCGCCCCCTGCACCACCCCGGCGGCGGCGCGCACCTGGGCCAAAGCGGTCTCCGTGGTGTTGAGCTGCGCCTGCACATCGGCGGAATGTTTTTCGAGCCAGGCCTGCGCGTCATTCAGCGCGGCGAAGGAGACGTCCCGCTCATGGTCCAGATAGAGCTGCATGGCGAGGTTGGCGGCGGCAGCGGAAAGTTCCGGCGAGGTGCTGGAGAAGGACACGGTGAGCACGCGCGAGCCCGGCAGCACCCGGACATCCATGGCGCGGCGGGCTGCCTCGGCGAGTTCATCCGGGCTCGGCGGCTTGGGCCTGGGCAACAAGGTGAAGGGAAAATGCCGGGGCGCGATGGCGGGGTTGAACGCGGGCAAGGCCGCGAGGTTCAGTCTGGCCGCGATCTGCCCCGCCGCCGGGAGGCTGGCGATCACCTCGCTTTGGCTGGCCACCGCTGCCCCCTCATCAGCGGCGCCCTGAGGGACAGTGTTGTTGTCGCCGGGCACCGTGGCGCTTGCCGGGTCGTAGAGCACGATGCCCGTGGCCGTGTAGGTGAGCGGCGTGCGCAGCACCCCCATCAGGGTAAGGCCTGGCACCAGGACGGTGCTGGCAAGGATGATGCGCCAGCGCCGGCGCAGGCTGAGCAGCTGCTCGGCCAAGCCGGGCGTGACATGCGGATGATGCGAGGCAACGCTGGGAATAGTCAGGCTCATGCCGGGGATGCTAACGAACCGTTAACAAATTGACAATTTATAGTTGTGGATATGGCACAACCCAGGGGCGCGAACCTTGGGCCGCGCGATCCGTCCGCAGCGTGACCTTCGCGCCCTTCACCCAGGCAGCAGTGGCGCCGTTCCGGTAGACGTAAAGCCGGTCGATAACCGGAAGCCCCGCGCAGCCGGTAAGTTCGGCGGGAGAGACCAGCACGGCGGCGGTGCAATCGGCGGGTGGTGCGGCGGCGAACAACACCGGCCCGAGCCGGCAGGTATTTTCCGTACATTGCGCCGGGGTAAGCGGCACCTCGCCCCAGACCGGCGCCCATTGCTCCAAGGTGAAACGGTCCGGCTTGTGCTGCGTGACCAGGAACACCGTGGCGCCGGAGCGTATGGCAATAAGCCGGGCATCGGACGAGACCAGCACATCGGGCGGGCGGGCCAGCAACGCCAGCGCCACGCCCAGCGCCATGACCGGAATACCGGCAAGACGCGGGGTGGAGCGCCAGATGCACAGCCAGATCAGCCCGGCGGCGATGACCAGGATGGAAGCATGCGGCATGGGGGCGATCCGCAGCATGGCATC
>DATIWS010000218.1:0-7131 GCA_035519275.1 Acidocella sp.
CGCGCGCTGTACTGGCCAAGGCCCTTGAGCTGGTAGATCAGCACGTCCTGCAGGTCGGCGGTCGTCTCGTCCTTGCCGCACACGCCCTTGGCGCTGTGACACCCGGCCACACCGTCGGCCCGCGAGGTCTGTTCACACTGGAAGCAAAACATATGGGTAATCCCTGAAAATGTTGGCCCTGATACGGGGACGCGCCAACCGCATAAGGTGACTTTCATCTGAACCTTTTTTCTCGGACGGTCCTTGATATGGATCAAAGGTTAGGAAAACACCCACCGGAAAACCCTTGACCTGAATCGGTCCATCTGCTTATCGGATTGTAATGAAATGCCCCAATATTTTCAAAAAATGCTTGTTCGCAAGCTGATCTTTTTGAACAATACGCCGCCGCGCGCGGCGCTGGGCCACGGGGTGTGCCCGCCTTGCCGGTGACCGCCGCGCTGCCAACACTGCGCATCCGCGGGCGCAGCTTCATGGCCCTGATTTTGGCGCCGGAACCGCCGCTCGCCGCCTGGTTCACGGCGCTCGACGATCAGTTACGCCGCGCCGCCAGCTACTTCGTGAACAAGCCCATCGTCATCAATCTGACCGCCGCGCGTGGCGAGGAGGCCAGGCTTGAAGAGGTCGTCGCGGCGCTGGAGGCCCGCGGCCTTTATATTATCGCCGTGGAAGGGCTGGAGCCCGCCGAACTCGCCGGCACGCGCTGGGCCGGACTGCCCGATTTGCGCCAGAAGCAGCAGGACCGCGAAGACCAGGGCGGCAAGCTGTTGGAAATCCCCGACGACAAGCTGCCAACCCCGGCTGTCCCGGCCGTCACCTCCCTGCTCATCGACCGCCCGGTGCGCTCGGGCCAGTCCGTCATCTTCGAGGAGGGGGACGTCACCATCATCGGGCCCGTCGCCTCAGGGGCCGAGGTCATCGCCGGCGGCTCCATCCATATCTATGGCGCCCTGCGCGGCCGGGCCATCGCCGGACTGCGCGCGGGGGCCAATGCGCGCATCTTCTGCCATAAATTCAGCGCCGAGCTCGTCGCCATCGACGGCGTGTACGACACGCCGGAAAGCTGGAGCGCCACGTTTAATAATCGCGCAGCGCAGGTCCGACTCGAGGACGGCGTGCTTAATATTGCGGCCCTGGCATGAGCGCGCCGGACAACAGAGAAGGAGCTGTAAATCGCATGTCGAAAGTCATGGTGGTAACCTCGGGCAAGGGTGGCGTCGGCAAAACCACGACCAGCGCCTCTCTAGGCTCGGCGCTGGCCCAGGCCGGCCAGAATGTTGTGGTCGTCGATTTCGACGTCGGCCTGCGTAATCTCGACCTCGTGCTCGGCGCGGAGCGCCGGGTGGTGTTCGACCTCGTCAATGTCGTGCAGGGCGACGCCAAGCTTGCCCAGGCGCTGATCAAGGACAAGCGGATCGACACGCTCTCCCTGCTCGCCGCCTCGCAGACCCGCGACAAGGACGCGCTGACCGAGGAAGGCGTGAAAACCGTCATCGACGAACTGCGCCAGAAGTTCGACTGGATCATCTGCGACAGCCCGGCGGGCATCGAGAAGGGCGCGATGCTGGCCATGCGCTACGCCGACCTTGCCGTGGTGGTGACCAACCCGGAAATCTCCTCGGTGCGCGATTCCGACCGTATCATCGGCATGCTCGACTCAAAGACCCTGCGCGCGGAAAACGGCGAGACCTTCGAGAAGCACCTGATGCTGACGCGTTACAACCCGGCCCGTGCCGCCAGGGGCGAGATGCTGGGCGTGGACGACGTGCTGGACATCCTGGCCATTCCGCTGCTGGGCATCGTGCCGGAAAGCACGGACGTGCTGAACGCCTCCAATCTCGGCTGCCCGGTGACGCTGCACAACCCGGCCTCCACCGCCGCCCGCGCCTATGCCGACGCCGCCCGGCGCCTGCTCGGCGAGACGGTGGAGATTACCACGCCGGTGGAGAAGCAACAGGGGCTGTTCGGCAAGCTCTTTGGTCGGAAGGCGGTGGCATGAGCATTTTTGACATCTTTGTCCGCAAGCGCTCCGCCCCGGTCGCGCGCGAGCGGCTGCAGCTTCTGCTGGCGCATGAACGCGCCCTGACCGGCCGCGCCGATCTCGCCGCCATCCTGCAGGAGGAAATCCTGGCCGTCATCGCCAAGCACATCGCCATCGACCGCGATAAGGTGAACGTGAAGCTGGACCGCAGCGCCCAGATCTCGACCCTCGAGATCGACATCGAGATGCCGCAGAACGTGGTAAAGGCCAGCTAGCCGGTGCGGAATAGGGGAGCTGCATCCACTCCCCTTTCCCCGCCGCCCGAAATTTGCCACATTCCGCGCATCATGCGCATGCACGCCTCTTGTGCCGCCCGCCAAACACCGGACGGTGACGATGCCGTATTGCTGCTCGGCCCCGCCGGGGCGGGCAAATCGGACCTGTTGCTGCGCCTGATCGACCGCGGCTTCATCCTAGTGGCCGACGACCAGGTACTGGTGGAAAACGGCATCGCCCGCGCGCCGGAAGCTCTGGCCGGGCTGCTGGAAGTCCGCGGCCTTGGCATTTTCCGCCTGCCCTGCCTGCCCCAAGCGCGGCTGCGCCTCGTCATCCAGCTTGGCGTGCAGCCGGAGCGCCTGCCCCTGCCCCGCCGCCATGCCGCGCTGGACCTGCCGGAGATCACCCTGGACCCGGCGCTGGCCTCCGCGCCCGAACGCGCCGCCCTGGCGCTCGAGGCCGCCTGCGGCCGCGTCCCCCAGCTCGTTGGCGCCTTCAGCGCATGAATCCTCCGCCGCCCAAGCTGCAGATCGTGCTGGTCACCGGCCTTTCCGGCGCGGGTAAATTATCAATTTTACGTGTGCTGGAAGATCTCGGCTTCGAGACCGTGGACAACCCGCCGCTCGACACGCTGGTCACGCTGGCGACGCGGGCGGAGAAAAATCTCGCCATCGGCGTGGACGCCCGCTCACGCGGTTTCGCGGCGGAAGCCGTGCTGGAGGCACTGCAGCAGCTACGCCAGCACGCGAACCTTGTCCCGTCCCTGGTCTTCGCCACCGCCAGCGAGGAAGCGCTGCTGCGCCGCTACTCGGAAACCAGGCGCCGCCACCCGCTGGCGCAATCCGGCGCCATCGCCGAGGGCATCGCGCTTGAACGCCAGCTCACCGCGCCGCTCGCCCGCGCCGCCGACTGGCTGATGGACACATCGCATTTGCCCCTGCCCCGCCTGCGCGCGCTGATCGAGCAGCATTTCGGCGAAGCGGCCCCGGACATGGTGATTTCGCTGATGTCCTTCGCCTACCGGGCCGGGCTGCCGCCGGAGGCCGATCTGGTGTTCGACGCCCGATTCCTTCGTAATCCGCATTACGACCCCGCCCTGCAGCCCCTCTGCGGCCGCGACCCCGAGGTTGGCGCCTTCATCGAGCAAGACCCTGATTTTGCTACATACTTCCAAAAGATCACGGATATCGTGGAGTTTTTGCTCCCGCGCTTCGTGCAAGAAGGAAAAAAATATGCAACAATATGTATCGGATGTACCGGCGGACAACATAGATCTGTTTACATGATCGAAAAACTAAGCACTCACCTAGCTAATCTGGGCTGGCGCGTCGGCGTCACTCATCGCGAGGCCGCCCGGTTCACGGCCGCGAGCGCGACCCCGGAAATATCCGCGAAAGAATGAGCCTCTTCACATGATCGGTATGGTCCTTGTCACCCATGGCGGCCTCGCCATTGCGCTGCGCGACGCTATGGAGCATGTCGTCGGCAAGCAGAAGAATCTTGCCACCGTCTGTATCGAGTCGGATGCGGAGTTCGATGGACAGCGGGCGGAAATCGCCCGGCGCATGGCGGAGGTGGATGACGGCGACGGCGTGATCCTGCTCACGGACATGTTCGGCGGCACGCCGAGCAACCTCGCCATGTCGATGGCGACCCAGCCGGGGGTGGAGATCATCGGCGGCGTCAACCTGCCGATGCTGGTCAAGCTGGCCAAGATCCGCGGCCAGGAAACCCTGCCCGAAGCCGTGGCCCACGCCGAGGCCGCCGGCAAGAAATACATCTGCAACGGGCACGAGCTTCAGGCGCCCACCTGCCGCGCCGCGGAGTAACGGAATGAACGGCACGATGATTTCCGTTGACGTTGGTATCGTCAACAAACGCGGCCTGCATGCGCGCGCCGCTGCCAAGCTCGTGAACCTTGCCGAGCAGTTTTCCGCCAGCGTGGAAGTCGCCAAGGACGGACAAGCCGTCTCCGCGCGGTCGATCATGGGTTTGATGATGCTGGGTGCTGGAATCGGTAGCACGGTGCGCCTCTCGGCCGAGGGGTTCGACGCGAAGGAAGCACTCGATGCCATCGCCGCGCTGATCGAGGCCGGCTTCCATGAAACCGACTAGGCGCAGCACGGAACAACGCTTCACCGGCAATCCGGTCTCGCCTGGCATCGGCATCGGTCCGATCCACGAAGCGCCCGAGCCTGATCTCGTCGTCTCCACCAAAAAACTGTTCCCTGCCGAGGTCGCGCCCGAACTGGCGCGACTGGAGGAGGCTGTCACCCGCTCGCGCCACCAGTTGCAGAAGCTGAAGAACCGGCTGGCGGCGCTACCGGAGGATTCCCAGGCGGAAATCACGCCGCTGATGGATGTGTACCTGCACATGCTCGGGCCTTCCCGGCTGCTGCGCGGCATCAAGGCCCGCGTGCAGGAGGATCTGCTCTGCCCGGAAGCCGCGGTGCATGCCGAGGCGGAGGCACAGGCCGAGGCAATTCTGGCCCAGCCAGGGACGGACCGTGCCGGCCGAACCCGCCGCGCCGAAGAAGTGCGCGAGCTTGGCCGCCGCGTTCTGCGCAACCTCACCCGCCAGCCTTTCCGCAGCTTCACCACACTCGCCCAGGGCAGCATCCTCGCCGCGCAGGATCTGCGCCCGGCCGATGCCGCGCTGATCCAGCCCTCGCGTTTCGCCGGCATCGTCACGACGGAAGGCGGAATGGAGGGCCACACGGCGATCATGCTCCGCGCCCTGGGCCTGCCGGCCGTGCTGGGAGCGGCTGGTGTGCTGGAGGCGGCGGAGCCTGGCAACCTGGCCATCATCGATGGCGATACCGGGGAGATCGTCCTCAACCCCAGCAAGGCCAGCCTGGAGGCGGCGCGGGAAAAGCTTTCCGCCCAGACCCGCGCCCGCCGGACGCTCGCGCGGCTGCAACGCCTGCCAGCCACCACCAAGGATGGCACGCTCATAGCGCTGCAAGCCAATCTGGAGCTCCCCTTCGAACTCGCCATGATCGCCGAATCCGGCGCGCATGGAATCGGCCTGCTGCGCTCGGAATTCATGTTCATGAATCGTGAGACCGCGCCGGACGAGGACACGCAAACCCGCATCTATCAGGACATCGTGGAAGCCATGGATGGCGACCCGGTGACCATCCGTGTGCTGGACTGGGGCTCGGACAAGGAGGTGGAGGCGCTCTCGCGCTATCTGCCGGAAACGCCGGAGGCGAACCCGGCGCTGGGACTGCGCGGCATCCGCCTGCTACTGCGCCACCCCGCGCTGCTGGAAACCCAGCTCGCCGCCATTCTGCGCGCCGCCGCGCACGGCCCGGTGCGGATCATGCTGCCAATGGTCAGTGTGGCCGCCGAGGTGCAGGCAACGCGCGAGGTCCTGATCCGCGTCTGGCGCCGGTTGAAGCGCCGCAAGAACATCGCCCTGCCGGAAACATTGCCCCCGCTCGGCATCATGGTGGAAACCCCGGCGGCGGCGCTGGCCTCGCCTGTGCTGGCCCTGCACGCAGATTTCTTCTCCATCGGCACCAACGACCTCACCATGTACACGCTGGCGGCGGACCGCAGCCTGCCGGCCGGGATGAAGCTCTACGACCCGCTGGAGCCGGCGGTGCTGCGCCTGATCCACCTTACCGCCAGCTTCGCCGCTCAAGTGGGCATTCCCGTCTCGGTTTGCGGCGAGCTGGCCGCCCGCCCGCAAGCCACGCCCCTGCTGGTTGGCCTGGGCATCCGCCAGCTCTCCATGCATGGCAACGCCGTACCCCTGGTGAAGCAGGCGATCCGCGCCACCAGCCTGCGCAACTGCGAGCGTCTGGCCAACGACGCCCTGGCCGCGCCCTCAGCGGATGTGGTGCGGGAAATCCTGGCCGGCAGCCCCGAAGCGTAACCCGCATGAGCACGATTTTCGCCCCCATCACAGGGCGCGGCGGCGCCGTCACCGTGCTGCGCCTTTCCGGCCCTGCCACGCTGGGCATAACCCGGGAACTCGCGGGAGAACCGCCGCCCCCGCGCCGCGCCAGCCTGCGCCCGCTCATTTATGCCGGACGGCGGCTGGATGAGGCGCTGATCGTCACCTTCCCCGCGCCGCACAGTTTTACTGGCGAGGATGTCGCCGAATTCTCTCTGCATGGCGGCCGCGCAGTGCTAGCGGCGGTCAGCGAGGCCCTCGCCGCGCTGGGCGCGCGCCCCGCCGAGCCGGGGGAGTTCTCCCGCCGCGCGCATCAGCACGGCAAGATGGACTTGCTGCAGGCCGAGGCGATGGCTGATCTCATCGCCGCGGAGACCGAGGCGCAGCGGGCCATGGCCCTTGATGGCGCAACCTCCCTGCACGCGGCCTGCGCCAGTTGGCGCGAGCGGCTGCGGCAGATCATGGCGCAGCAGGAGGCGCTCATCGACTTTCCGGACGAGGATCTGCCGCCCGAGGTGGAGGCCGCGCTGCTTTCCGGCATCGCAGCGCTGCGCGATGAGATGCACACCGCCCTCACCGCGGCGCCGGCGGCAGAACGCCTGCGCGAGGGGCTGGAATTCGTCATCCTCGGCGCGCCCAATGCCGGCAAGTCCACCCTGCTCAACGCTCTGGCGGGCGAGGACATCGCCATCGTCTCCGACATCCCCGGCACCACGCGCGATGCGGTGGGCGTACGGGTCGATCTCGGTGGCGTGCCAGTGCACATCACGGATACGGCCGGGCTGCGCGACACCGTGGACGTGATCGAGGCCGAAGGCGTGAAGCGGGCAAGAGCGAAGGCGGCGAAAGCGGATTTCCTGCTGCTGGTTGCGGCCCCGGGTGAAGACTTTCCCGAAGCTCCTCCGGGGATTCCATCATTGCCGATTCACACCAAATCAGACCTTGACCCAACCGGTGATTTTTCCGTTTC
>DATIWS010000219.1:0-2584 GCA_035519275.1 Acidocella sp.
GGCAGGATCCTCAATGTGCCCAATCAGCTCGGCGACATGAGCAGTCCCCTTGGCAACCACCCAACCGTATTCCGTCAGGTGGCCACGCAACGCATTGATGGTCTGGGTGCGCTGGCGGACCAGCAAATCCCGTGTGCGGAATACCAGGCCGCTGGCCTGCGCCGCCGCACTCTTCACCGCCACGAACCGCATTGTCGGCCGCTGCGCCGCCTCGCAGATCGCCTCAGCGTCGGCCGCGTCGTTCTTCTGCCGCTTCACGAACGGCTTGACGTATTTGGGCGGAAGCAGCCGTACCTCATGGCCGAGTTTGGCAATCTCCCGGCCCCAATGATGCGCGCCACCGCATGCCTCCAGAGCGACGACGCAGGGCGGTTGAGAGGCAAGGAACATCAGGACCTTCCCCCGAGTCAGCTTCCTGCGAAACACCACGTGCCCCGCGGCATCCGCTCCATGAGCCTGGAAAACCCGCTTGGCGATATCCAACCCGATTGTGCTAACCTGTTCCATGGACGCTCTCCTTTAAGTGGTTTTTGACGACCACACTTGGCACATCGATGCCGTCGGGGTGCGTCCACCCCATCACAGGCTGGCTTGCGTCGGAGCGTCGGAGCATCGGTGCCTCGTGCCCGTGACCTCCTTCTGTGAGCGGGGGGTTGGAGGGCCACATCCTATGACCCACGCGCAACCAGCCGACTGTCCGGCAATGGCCGCTGCAGACGACGCAAACTGCGCCGCGGGCCTCACCCTTGAGAGCGTCTTTGCAGCTGCCGCCAGATCTCGGCGTCACGATTGTAGAAATCCGGGCGAAATTGCAACGTCCCGGTGGCATCTAAAAATGCGGTCTGATAAACCACGAATACCGGCACGGGCACTGGCAGATTGTTTCTGGTGGTGCTGCCCCGCGCGATCTCTTGATTGATCATATCGATCGGCTGATGAAGCAGCAGGGCGGCAAGTTCGCGGGGATGCTGTACCCGGATACATCCATGGCTGATGCGGCGGTTATCAAGGCTGAAGATGTATCGATCCGGGGTGTCATGCAGGTAAACGTCGAACCTGTTTGGCATGTCAAACATGATCAGTCCGAGCCCTGCCTCAGGCCCCGGCAACTGCTCCACCTCGCCATTTGCCAGCATTATCATTTTATTCCGCGCCAAGTAATTTGGGTCGCGACCGATCTGCGGCAAGATTTCCGCCGTAACGATTTCGCTCGGGATGACCCACGGAGGATTGAAAAAACTTGCGTTGATCGTGGCGCAAAACTCCGGGCTCTGATTGCACTCGACATCTTGGCCAACAACGACCCGCGTAAAGAAAACCGGCCGGTGGCTGCGATAAAATATCAATCCCTCTTCGGCAACGTTGACCCAGACACGGTCCATCTGCAATCGCCGCGGCAACCATCGTTGGCGTTCCAGGTTTACCTCAATCGTGCGCAAACGGCTCGCCGTGGCCTCGTCCTCGGCCACGGCACCCGCGCGATAGCTCTGCAAGGCTTGGCGCAGCGCCTGGTAGGTTGGCGTCGCCGGCGCCAGCGCCTCGATTGCTGCCGCGGGATCGGAGCTGCTGAGAGCGGCATCGAGCGCAGCAACCACGTCGATCGGCTCAGGCGTCAGCGCCTCGTCACCTCTTCGGCGCTCAACCGGCAGGGCGCCGCGGGCCAGCGCGTCCGCATATGAGAGGAAGGCGTCCGATAGCAACAATTCGCGATCGAGCGGCGGTAATGTCGCTCTGCGCTGCAATAGGTCAGCGTGAAACAGGTCAGGATTGAGGCCTTGATCGCCGGCACGCAACACGGCATTCACCAATGAATCCGCCTGCGCTTGCCGGGTCGTCCAGACTGGCTCGAAGCCATGGCGCGCGTAGAAGCGTCGTAGCAACTTGGCGTTGAGCTGTTCGTCGGCAACAACTAACTCAGGCGCGCCGTCGATCCGGTTGCCGAGTTCAGTATTGGCAGGCGGCGTCGATATGAAGACCGCATCGGGCGCCGGATTAGTACCGCACCCGGCAAGCGTGCATGCTGTGGCGAGAGCCATCGCGCCGCCTGCAATTGTGTCACGACGCGACACTTGAGCCCGAACGGAACTCAATGGCTTTGGGCGGCCAAACCTGGACCTATTCCATGGCGCGCGCACTGGTGCCACTGCTTGACCTTTGCCGACTCATTTAAAAATTGACTTTTTGCTGGAAAGAGTTCTTAAACTTATGCCCCGTCCACGAACAATTCAACAAGAGGGGGTATCGGATGTTCATCAGCTCCGAAACAACGGCCCGCCACAGGCTGGTTCGTAGTGTCGCAATGCTTGCCGTCGTGGTTCCCGTAGCGCTCCTTGCAGCGTGCTCTTCTCAGCCGGAGCCGCAACCGGCGCCGGCGCCGGCGCCGGAAGCGGCCCCACCGCCTCCGGCCCCAACTCCGGTTCCTCCGGCAAAAGGCTAGTCAGCAGGCCGCGGTAAGGCACAAAAACGCGGTTCTCGATCGCCGTTGACAAGGCTGGCCTGCCGAATGGCAACAGCTTCTACAACCATAAGAGCGGTCGGAGCCGCGTGCTCTCTTTCGAGACCTACGTCCGGCTGTCCAAAGCCC
>DATIWS010000220.1:0-11748 GCA_035519275.1 Acidocella sp.
ATCCATCTTGCCGCGCCGCGCAAGCGCCGCTCGCAATGACGGGCTAAAAATCCAGGTCGGCGTAATGCGGCGGCGGGGCGATGCCGTTCACCTTGTCCATTAGCACGGCGCGGAAGCTGGGACGGCTCTTGATCCGCGCGTACCAGTCCTTCGCCGCGGCGGAGGCCGACCAATCGACATCGCCCAGGTAATCCAGCGCGGAGAGCTGGGCCGCGGCGGCAAAATCCGCCAGGGACAGATTGGCCCCTGCCAGCCAGCGCCGATGCTCAGCCAGCCAGCCGATATAGACCAGATGCTGCTTGAGGTTGGCGTATCCCGCGCGCAGGGCGTTGGCATCCGGCGGCCCGAGCTTCAGCGCCTGCTTCATGGTCTTTTCCCAGAGCAGATGGCGCGTCACCTCGGAGAAGAATTTATCGTCGAACCAAGCCACCAGCCGGCGGGTTTCCACCCGTTCCGGCATGGTGTGGCTGAGCAGCGTGACATCCGGGTAGGCCTCTTCCAGATACTCGCAGATGACGCGGGAATCCGGGACGACGAGGCCGCTATCCTCGACGAGGGTGGGCACGGTGCACGCCGGGTTGAGCTCCAGATAGCCGGGCTGGCGTTCCCACACCCTCTCCATCTTCAGCTCGAAGGGCAGGCGCTTTTCCGCCATCACCAGCCGCACCTTGCGCGAATAGGGAGAGAGCGGGAGATGATACAGGATTCGCATAGTCTTGGGTTATGCCACCGGTGCCGCGCAACTTAAAGCGGCACCGGTGGATTTGTTTCAGGCCCGTTCAGCCACCGCTGCGTCATCCAGCGGCACGGTCAGGTATTTGATGTACTCCTTCGGCACCACCTGCCAGAAATGCGGGAACTCGCGGTTCCAGTCATTCAGCAAGGTGGCGGCGTAGCGGCTCTCGGTTTCGGCCACGTGGCGCTCGACCAGCTCCTTCAGCACCCCGGCCCAGTGGGCGGAGGCGACGCGCTGCCAGTGCAGCGTGTCCGGGTTCAGGCGCAGCTCGAACTTCTTCTCGCGGTCATAGACGAAGGCCACGCCCCCGGTGAAGCCGGCGCCGAAATTGTCGCCGACCTCTCCCAGCACGACCACGGTGCCGCCGGTCATGTACTCGCAGCCATTGCAGCCGATGCCCTCGACCACCGCCGTGGCGCCCGAGTTGCGGACGGCGAAGCGCTCGCCCGCGCGCCCGGCCGCGAACAGCGCGCCCGAGGTGGCACCGTACAGCACCGTGTTGCCGATGATCGTGTTCTCATTGGTCATCAGCTTGGAGGACGGGCCGGTGCGCACCACGATGGTGCCGCCGGAGAGGCCCTTGCCAACGTAGTCGTTGGCATCGCCGAAGACTTCCAGCTTCAGCCCGTTCACCGCGAAGGCGCCGAGCGACTGCCCGGCCGAGCCGCGCAGACGCACCGTCACATGGTCCGGCTGCAGCTTGGCCTTGCGATACTTGGCCACGATCTGCGAGCTGAACTTGGTGCCTATGGCGCGATGCGTGTTGCGGATGTTGTACTGCAACTGCATCTTCTCGCCGCTCTTGAAGAACGGCTCCGCGTCCGCGATCATCTGCGCGTCCAGCGTCTCCGGCACCTCGTTCCGGCCCTCGCGCGTGCAGTAGCGGGCGTGCGGCCCCGGGTCGGCCTGGGCCAGGATCGGGTTGAGGTCCAAATCGTCCAGGTAATCAGCGCCGCGGGAGACCTGATGCAGCAGGTCGGCGCGGCCGACGATCTCCTTGAGCGACTTGAAGCCGAGCGAGGCCAGGATCTCGCGCACTTCCTCGGCCACGAAGGAGAACAGGTTGATCACCTTCTCCGGCGAGCCCTCGAACTTCTGGCGCAGCGACTCGTCCTGCGTGCACACGCCCACCGGGCAGGTGTTGGAGTGGCACTGGCGCACCATGATGCAGCCCATGGCCACGAGCGAGGCCGTGCCGATGCCGAATTCCTCGGCGCCCAGCATGGCGGCGATCACCACGTCGCGCCCGGTCTTGATGCCGCCATCGGTGCGCAGCACCACCTGATGGCGCAGGCGGTTGAGCATCAGCACCTGGTGCGCTTCGGAGAGGCCCATCTCCCACGGCATGCCGGCATATTTCACCGAGGATTGCGGCGAGGCGCCGGTGCCGCCGACATGGCCGGAGATAAGGATGGCATCGGCCTTGGCCTTGGCCACACCGGCGGCGATCGTACCGATACCGGAGCGCGAGACCAGCTTCACGCACACCGTGGCGCGTGGGTTGATCTGCTTCAGGTCATAGATCAGCTGCGCCAGATCCTCGATCGAGTAGATGTCGTGATGCGGCGGCGGGGAGATCAGCGTCACGCCCGGGGTGGCGTGGCGCAGCCTGGCAATCAGCTCCGTGACCTTGAAGCCGGGCAGCTGCCCGCCCTCGCCGGGCTTGGCGCCCTGCGCGACCTTGATCTCGATCTCCTTGCAGTCGTTCAGGTATTCGGCGGTGACGCCGAAACGGCCCGAGGCGATCTGCTTGATAGCCGAGGAAGCGTTGTCTCCATTCGGGCGCGGCTCGGCGCGGGACGGGTCCTCGCCGCCCTCACCGGAATCGGAACGCGCGCCGATGCGGTTCATGGCAATGGAGAGCGTCTCATGCGCCTCGGGGCTGAGCGCGCCGAGCGAGATGCCGGGCGCCAGCAGACGCTTGCGGATTTCGGTGATGCTCTCGACATCATCCACCGAGACCGGGGTTAGCCCGTCGCGGCGGAAATCCAGCAGGTCGCGCAACGCCACCGGCTTCTGCTTGCGCACCATCTCCGTGTACTTTTTGTACATCTTGTAGGAACCGCTGCCGACGGCCGTCTGCAGCAGGTGGATGGCGTTATTGTCGAAGGCATGGGTCTCGCCAGTGCGGCGCAGGCGGTACTGGCCGCCAATGTCCAGCGGCACCACATTGCCGCTCCACGCGGACTTGTGCAGCTCCAGCACCTCATGCGCGATGCCGGGCAGGCCGATGCCGGAAATGCGCGACGGCATGCCGGGGAAGAACTCGCCCACCAGCGCGCGGGAAAGGCCGATGGCCTCGAAGTTGTAGCCGCCGCGATAGGAGGAGATGACCGAGATGCCCAGCTTGGACATCACCTTCAGCAGCCCCTTATCCACCGCCTTCTTGTAGCCGTACACGCATTCCTTGAGGCTGAGATTGCCGAACAGGCCACGCGCATGGCGGTCGGCGATGCATTCCTGCGCCAGATACGCGTTCACCGTGGTCGCGCCCACGCCAACCAGTACCGCGAAGTAATGCACATCCATGCACTCGGCGGCGCGCACGTTGAGAGAGGTGAAGGTGCGGAGCGACTGGCGAACCAGATGCGTATGCACAGCACCTGTGGCGAGGATCATCGGGATCGGCGCACGCTCGGGGCTCATCGCCTCATCGGTGAGGATGACATGCGTGCAGCCGGCGCGTACGCCCTCCTCGGCCTCGCGGCGGATGCGTTCGATGGCGCGGCGCAAACCGCCCTCCCCGTTCGCCACCTTGAAGGTGCAATCCACCACGCAAGCGGAGGCGCCCATGGTCGTGCGCATCGCCTCGAATTCCACGGTGGAGAGCACCGGGCTGTCGAGCTGCAGCAGGTTGCACTGGGTCTCGTCCTCCTCCAGCACATTGCCGAGATTGCCCAGGCGGGTCTTCAGCGTCATCACCCGCGTCTCGCGCAGGGAGTCGATGGCCGGGTTGGTGACCTGGGAGAAGCTCTGCCGGAAATAATGGTGCAGGCCGCGATATTTCTTGGAGAGCACGGCGAGCGGCGCATCGTCGCCCATCGAGCCGATGGCCTCCTGCGAATCCTCCACCATCGGGTGCAGGATCAGTTCCAGCTCCTCCAGCGTAAAGCCGACGGCGAGCTGGCGGCGGCGCAGCCCCTCGGCATCGAGCCGCACGGGCTCCGGCGCGTCCGTCTTCACGATATGGTCGATGACGGTGATGCGCTTGGTCCAGGCGCCAAAATCCTGGCGCGCGGCAAGCTCGTCCTTGAGCTCCTCGTCGTGGTAGAATTTCGCCTCCTGGAGGTCGACGGCGATGGTCTGGCCGGGGCCGACCGCGCCCTTCTCGACGATCTCCTCCTCATCCAGCTTCACCATGCCGGTTTCGGAACCCACGATCAGCATCTTGTTGCGGGTCATGGAGTAGCGCAGCGGGCGCAGGCCGTTGCGGTCCAGCCCGGCGATGACAAAGCGCCCATCGGTGGCGCACACGGCGGCCGGGCCATCCCACGGTTCCATCACGGCGTTGCAGTAGGAGAACAGGTCCTTGTGCGACTGCTTCATCGTCGCGTCCGCGCCAGTGGCGGGCGGGATCATCAGCGCCTTGGCCATTGGCGCATCGCGCCCGGCGCGCACCAGCAGCTCGAACACATTGTCCAAAGCCGCGGTATCGGAACCGCCATCCTGCACCACCGGCTTCACGTAATCCAGGAACTCGTCCAGCCCCTCGGCGCCCAGGCGCGTCTCGTGGCTCTTCATCCAGTTGATGTTGCCGGCGACGGTGTTGATCTCGCCGTTATGCGCCAGCATGCGGAAGGGCTGCGCCAGCTTCCAGGTGGGGAAGGTGTTGGTCGAGTAGCGCTGGTGATAGATGGCGAAACGCGAGACGAAGCGCTCATCCAGCAGGTCCGGGTAGAAATCCGTCAGGCTCTCGGCCAGGAACATGCCCTTATAGATAATGCTGCGGCAGGAGAGCGAACACAGATACAGATCCGCGATCTGCGCCTCGATCGCCGCCTTCTCGATCTTGCGGCGGATGATGTAGAGCTCGCGCTCGAATTCATTCTCCGAGATGCCGCGCGCGTTCCAGAGCATGATCTGCTCGATCTCGGGGCGCGTGGCGTTCGCCTTCTCGCCGATGCAATCCACGTTTATGGGCACCTGGCGCCAGCCATAGATGCGGTAGCCGAAATTCAGGATTTCGGTTTCCACGATCTGGCGGCAGCGTTCCTGCGCGCCGAGATCGGTCTTGGGCAGGAACACCATGCCCACCGCGATCGGCCCTTCGCGCAGGCGGTCGCCGCCACGGCGGATCTCGTCGGCGAAGAAATCCTGCGGGATCTCGATATGGATGCCAGCACCGTCGCCGGTCTTGCCGTCCGCATCCACGGCGCCGCGGTGCCAAAGCGCCTTCAGCGCACCGATGCCGGCCTGCACGATGTCCCGGCGCTTCTTGCCGTCCAACGCGGCCACGAGGCCGACGCCGCAGGCGTCATGCTCCATCGAGGAGGTATAGGTCTCGCGCAGGATATCCTTGTTCTTTTCCCAGGCGGCGAGGAATTCGGGGGCGGTTTCGTGGTTCATGACAGTCTTACTCCGCGGCTTCCGCCTGGGTGGCGGCAATGAAATTCTTGTGGATGGCGGCGGCGGCATCGCGCCCGTCGCGGATCGCCCAGACGACGAGGGAGGCGCCGCGCACGATATCGCCAGCGGCGAATACGCCGGGCAGGCTGGTCTCGAAGGTGCGGGGGTGGGTCTTCAGCGTGCCCCAGTTGGTGAGCGCCAGCTGCGGCTCGTTGAAGGCGCCGGGGATATCCTCGGGGTCAAAACCGAGCGCCTTGATGACCAGGTCAGCCTTCACGGTGAAGGAGGAGCCCTCGATCGGGTCGACCGACTGGCGGCCGGAGGCATCCGGCAGGCCCAGATGCATCCGCACCGCGCGCACGCCGGTTACATGCGTGTCGCCCAGAAAGGCCTCGGGTGCGGCCAGCCAGGTAAAGGTCACGCCCTCTTCCTCGGCGTTCTTCACCTCACGCAGCGAGCCCGGCATGTTCTGCCTGTCGCGCCGGTACAGGCAGGTCACGGATTTCGCCTCCTGGCGGATGGCGGTGCGCACGCAATCCATCGCCGTGTCGCCGCCGCCGATCACCACCACATCCTTGCCCTTGGCGTCGTAAAGCCCGGAGTCGAACTCCGGCACGGCATCGCCCAGGCCCTTGCGGTTGGAGGTGATGAGGAAGTCCAGGGCACGGACAATGCCCGGCAGCCCGGCACCGGGCCCGCCGATCTCACGCGCCTTGTACACGCCGGTGGCGATCAGCACCGCATCGTGCTTCCGGCGCAGATCGGCAAAGGGGATTTCGCCGCCGATATCGGCGTTGAGCACGAATTTCACCCCGCCCTCCTCCAGCCACTTCCAGCGGCGGAGCACGATCTCCTTCTCCAGCTTGAAGCCGGGGATGCCGTAGATCAGCAGTCCGCCCACGCGGTCATGCCGGTCGTACACCGTCACCTGATAGCCCTGGCTGCGCAGCGCCTCGGCCGCGGCGAGGCCGGCTGGGCCGGCGCCGATGATGCCGACATGTTCCGGACGCTCGACAGCCGCGCGGATGGGCTTCACCCAGCCCTTCTCGAAGGCGGTATCGGTGATGTAGCGCTCGACCGCGCCGATCGTGACCGATTCAAAGCCTTTTTCGATAACGCAGTTGCCTTCGCACAGCCGGTCCTGCGGGCAGATGCGGCCGCAAATCTCGGGAAATGTGTTGGTTGCGGAGGAAAGCTCATACGCTTCCTCAAGCCGGTCCTCCGCAGTGAGCTTCAACCAATCCGGAATATTGTTGCCGAGCGGGCAGTTCACCGAGCAGAACGGAATGCCGCACTGGCTGCAGCGGCTGGCCTGGGCCTCAGCCGCTTTCGGCGTGAATTCCTCGTAGATCTCGTCAAAATCCGCCTTGCGGTCCGCAGCCGCACGTTTCTCCGGGGTCTGCTGGGGCAGGTTGATAAATTTCAGCATGCGCTCGGCCATGACTCCGCCTCGTCAAAAACGGGGCGGCGCACGTCCGCGCCACCCTCCAGTTGAATGTAACAGCGTATTAACCGTGTTTTTGGCGGTCTGCCAGCACTTTTTTCATATTATGGCAGCTACTTTGACCTTATTTTGAAAATATGTTGAAATGAGTTAAGTTTTCTTTCAGGCACCCTTCGATAATAGGTCCGAGTTTTATACTATTCCTGGAAGGCGGCTTCCCGGCCCTTGCCGCCCACGCGGTAGCGGGCGAGATAACTGGGCAAAATCAGATCCATCCGTGTCGGCGTGATGCCCAGGCTCTCCAGCCCTGGCGCGCCGGTTGCCACCACGTTGTCGCGCTCCAGCAAGATGATCTGGTCGCTGGTCAGCAGCTTGCCGGGCAGGCGTTCCAGGAAACCAGCCTGAAAGCGGGCCAGGCCCACCGGCATGTCCCACACCCTGCGGGGCCGCCCGATGATCTCCAGCATCGTCGCCAGCAGTTCGGCGAAGCTCTTCACCTCCGGTCCGCCGAGCTCGAAGGTCTGCCCGGCATGACCGCTGATGCAGGCGATTACCGCATCAGCCACGTCGCCCACGTAAACGGGCTGGAATTTCGTCGCGCCGTGAACGATGGGCAACACCGGCAATACGGTGGCCATGGCGGCGAAGCGGTTGAAGAAATTATCCTCGGGCCCGAACATGATGGACGGGCGCAGAATCACCGCGCCGGGAAACGCCCCGCGCACCGCCTCCTCGCCCTGCGCCTTGCTCTGCGCATATTGGCTGGCGCTGGCCGCATCCGCGCCGATGGCGGAGATATGGATCAACTGCTTCACCCCGGCCGCGCGGGCCAGACGGGCGATTCGCCCCGCGCCATCCGAATGAGTGCGAAAAAAATCGCCCTTCCGGCGTTCCGACAAAATGCCTGCGAGATTGATGACCAGCTCCGCGTCCTCGACCGCGCGGGCCACCGCGGCCTCGTCCGACAGCGGGGCGTAGAGTGGCACGATCTGCCCGACATCCCCCATCGGCTGGAGGATCTTGGCCGATTCCGGGTCCCGCACGCCGATTCGCACGATGTAACCCAGCGCCGCGAGACGCTGCACGACATGCCGGCCCAGAAATCCAGATCCACCAAAAACAGTAGCGATTTTACGGTCCGACAGCATGCTAAACCTCACTTTTTATCGTGTTTCAGTTCCAGCCTTATCGCATTTTCGTTCTAGGCCCGTACGATTTATGTCTCAAGCGTGGGTTGACGTGGCTCTCAGGGGGCATTAAACGCCGCTCCCACGATGCTACGGCATCGCCGCACTGCCCCGGGGTTGCAGCCGGGCGGCGCGAAAAATGGTAATGCCCAGGTGGCGGAATTGGTAGACGCACTAGCTTCAGGTGCTAGCGCTCGCAAGGGCGTGGAGGTTCGAGTCCTCTCCTGGGCACCATTTTTTTCTCGAAAGTTCAAGGTGAAAACATGAACGGGATCCAGCTGCACAAGCATGATCTACCGGCTGGGTTGGATCTTGGACCGATCGTCGCCATCGATACCGAGACGATGGGCCTGGACCCGCGGCGCGACCGGCTCTGCCTGGTGCAGCTTTCCAGCGGCGACGGCACGGCGCATCTGGTGCAGATCATCCCCGAACCGCTCGGCGGGCGCGGCGCGGATTGCCCGAACCTCAAGGCCCTGCTCACCAATCCCAATGTCATCAAACTGTTCCACTTCGCGCGGTTTGACATCGCGGCGCTGGAAAACGGCCTCGGCGTCGTCACCGCGCCGGTGATCTGCACCAAGATCGCCTCCAAGCTGGTCCGCACCTATACCGACCGGCATGGGCTGAAAGATCTGTGCCGCGACCTCGCAAGCGTGGAAATTTCCAAGCAGCAGCAGACCAGCGACTGGGGCGCGCTGGAGCTGACCCCCGAGCAGCTCACCTACGCGGCGTCCGACGTTCTGTACCTGCACATCATCTGGGGCCGCCTGAAGGCGCTGTTGATCCGCGAGAACCGGCTGGCGATCGCCCAATCGGCATACGATTTCCTGCCCACGCGCTCGAAGCTCGACCTGCTCGGCTACGAAGAGCAGGATCTGTTCGCCCACTGAGCCGCAACCGGGGTAAATAATGAAGTTATGGTTGACCGCGGCCGCGCCGCTGTTCATACCGTGTCCATGAGTCGCGGCGAAACTATCCTGCAAACAGCTGTGTCGGACTCCGCACTGTCCAGCACCGCTGATCTTGCCATTGCTCGCGATGTGCTGGCCACGGAAGCAGCTGCGTTGAGCGCGCTCGCCAACTCGCTGGGTGATATATTCCTCATCGCCATCGATACGCTGCTCGCCGTCACCGGCCGCGTCGTCGTTACCGGCATGGGCAAGTCCGGCCATGTCGCGCGCAAGATCGCGGCGACCCTGGCCTCCACCGGCACCCCTGCCCTGTTCGTGCACCCGGCCGAGGCCGCGCATGGCGATCTCGGCATGATCGTGCGCGGGGACGCGGTTATCGCCCTGTCCAATTCCGGCGAGGCGCAGGAGCTGGCGGCGATCGTCGGCCACGCGCACCGCATCGGCTTGCCGCTGATCGGCATCACCGCGGTAGCCGAGAGCACGCTCGGCCAGGCGGCGGACATTCCTCTGCTGCTGCCCGCGGCGCCGGAGGCCGGGCCGATCGGCCTCGCGCCGACCACCAGCACCACCATGCAGATGGCCCTGGGCGACGCCCTCGCCGTCACGCTGCTCGCCCGGCGCGGCTTCACGGCCAAGGATTTCCGTGACATCCACCCCGGCGGAAAGCTCGGCGCGCGGCTCAAGCGCGTGCGCGAGCTGATGCACAAGGGCGACGAGCTGCCTTTGGTGCGGCCCGGCACCACCATGGACAAGGCGCTGATCACCATGACCGCCAAGCGCTTCGGCCTTCTAGGCGTGGTGGATGAGGGGCAGAAGCTCCTCGGCGTGGTGACGGATGGCGATTTGCGCCGCGCCATGACCCCCGCTTTGCTCTCCCGCCCTGTTGAGGAGATCATGAACCGCACCCCGAAGAGCATCGCCCCCGAGGCGCTGGCCGAGGACGCGCTGCGGGAGATGAACGCGCCATCCCGCCCTGTTACCGCCTTATTTGCGGTCGATGACGGCAACATGGTGCGCGGCATTCTACATATTCATGACTTGTTGCGGGCTGGGTTCGTATGAGCCCGCTGGCCCGGCAAAACCTGATCGAGAACATCCGCCGGCAGGATGCCGAGGACCCCGCCAGCCTGACGCGGCGGCATGTGCGCGTGTCCCTGATGAAGAGGCTGCTGCCGGCGGCGGCCGCGCTGCTGCTGGTGGCGCTGGCCCTGGCGCCTTACTGGCGCTCCGGCCCGGATGCCGACCGTGTTTCCTATCATGTGCAGGCAGGCGCGGGGTCAAGCCCGGCCTCGCGCCTGCTCGGCGCCAAGTACCACGGCACCGACCAGAACGGGCAGCCCTTCACCGTCACCGCCGACAGCGCGGTGGAGCTGGACGGCAGCAATGTGACGCTGACCAACCCGGAAGGTGACATCACCCTTAAATCCGGCGCCTGGATGATGCTGAAATCCGATACCGGGCTGTACCAGCAGAAGGCCGATACGCTCGCGCTGTCCGGCAATGTCACGCTCTACCGCAATGACGGCACGACCATGATGGTGCCGACCGCGAATATCGACCTGCGCGCGGGCAGCGCCAACTCCTCCGCCCCCGTGCAGGTGCAGGGGCCGTTCGGCACCCTTGCCGCCGCCAATGGCTTCTCCCTGACCGGAAATGGCGCGCAGGTCACCTTCATCGGCCCCGCCACGTTGACCCTGGTGCAGGTGCAATGAGATTTCTGCTCTTCTCCCTCGCGGCGCTGATCGCCGCACCAGCCGCCGCACAAAATCTCGACCTCGGCGGCACGCCCGGCGCGCCACCTCAGCCGGTCCAGATCTCCGCGGCCAAAGCGGTCACCTGGTCGCAGGACACGCAGACCATCACCGCCACGGGCGGCGCCAAGGTGGTGCGCGGCAATGTGACGGTCGTGGCGGATGAACTGGTGGCGCATTATCGCAAGAAGCAGGGCGCGGCCGCGCAGGCCAGCAAACCCCCGGCGCCGCAAGCCGGGCCCTCGGCGCTGGAACAAGGTGGCGGCGAACTGTACGAGCTTGAAGCCGTCGGCCACGTTCATATCTACACGGCCACAGATAACGCCTGGGGCGACCATGCCGTATACAGCCTGGACAGCCAGGTGCTGGTTCTCACCGGCTCGGCCTTGAAGCTGACGACCCCGCAGGACACCATCACCGCCAAGGAATCGGTGGAATACTACTCCGGCAAGCACATGGCGGTGGCGCGCGGCAACGCGCTGATCGTCACGGATAACGGCCGCTCCATCGCCGCCGATGTCATCACCGGCTATCTCAGCGCCGGGGCGCAACCGCCCGCTGCCAGCGGGACCGCGCCCGAGCTGACCGAAACCGGCCAGCTGCAAAAGGTCGAAGCCGTGGGCCATGTGGTCATCAAAACCGGCACGGACACCGCCACCGGCGATTCCGGCGTGTACCTGCCCCCCACCGGCGAGGCGCGGCTCGGCGGCAATGTGCACATCATCCACGGCCCGAACGAGCTGGCCGGCGCCGATGCGCTGGTGAATATGAAGACCGGCGTGGCCACGCTACTCGCCGCCCCCGGCGGACAGGTTTCCGGCGTCATTATTCCCAACTCGGGCGGCGGAGCCAGCAAATGACCACGACATCCCCGGTGACCAACAAGGGCGGGCTCGTCGCCACCGGCCTCGGCAAGGGCTACAAGAAGCGCCCGGTCGTGCGCAATGTCTCCATTTCGGTGAAGCGCGGCGAGGCTGTCGGCCTGCTCGGCCCCAACGGCGCCGGCAAGACCACCACCTTCTACATGATCGTCGGGCTGATCGCGCCCGATAGCGGCACGATCTCGCTGGACGGCGCCGAGATCTCCAGCCTGCCGATGTACCGCCGGGCGCGGCTCGGCATCGGCTACCTGCCGCAGGAGGCAAGCGTG